>DATMXR010000035.1:0-15513 GCA_035561315.1 Feifaniaceae bacterium | reverse complement strand
GCGGCCGCCCCGCGTATCGGGCTGCAAGCGCCCGCGGGGATGGCGGGCAGGGAGGGTGGTTTTCCATAAAACCGGGCGAAATGAACGAAATACAGCTTGATTTTCTCAAGGAGCTGGAAAACATCGGCGCGGCAAACGCGGCAACGGCCCTTGCGGGCATGCTCAACCGGCCGATCGATATCCGGGTCCCCAATGCCTGGTTTTGCTCGATCGAAGGTATGGGGACGCTCTTGGGCGACGCCGAGCAGATCATGACCGGCTCCCTGGTGGAAATGTCGGGCGATATCACAGGCGCGATCCTGTTTGTGCAGCCGCTCGAAGACTCGATCGTCATGTCCGACATGCTCGTCGAGATGCTGGGCGTGGAGAACGACAAAAGCATCCCCTTCCCTTCGGACCTGCAGCATTCCGCGCTGACGGAGATCGCCAACATCCTGTGCGGCTCGTATATCAACGCGGTGGCTTCGCTGACCGGCCTATATATCAATTGCTCCGTGCCCGGCCTGGTCATCGACATGGCGGGCGCGCTTATGAATTTGCCCGCCGTGATGTACGGCGCTTCCGGCGATACGATACTGATGCTTGAAACGGTGCTTGTGGATTCCGACAAATATGTGTCCGGCCGGTTCTTCCTGATGCCCGATATCGAATCGCAGACCTTAATGATGCAGAAGATGGGCCTTTTGTAAGTATGGCGAACACAATCATCGGTATCGCGGACATGGCGCTTGCAGAAGCGCCGGACACACTGACCACGCTCGGACTGGGCTCTTGCGTGGGTATCGTACTCTACGACAGGGCACGCAGGATCGGCGGGCTTTCCCATATCCTGCTGCCGAAAGCCCCCGCGGACGGCGGCCTGATACAAAAGGCCAAGTATGCCGATACCGCGATAGACGAGCTCATCGGCCGCCTCGCGAAAAACGGCGCGGCCCCGCATATGCTTACGGCCAAGCTTGCCGGAGGAGCCAGCATGTTCTTTGCGAACAACGGCAGCGATATCATGCAGGTCGGCAGGCGGAACGTTGAGATGTGCCGCGAGGTGCTCAAAAAACGGTCCATCTCCATACTTGCCGAGGATACGGGTGGCAACGTGGGGCGGACGATCGTTTTTGACTGCGGCACGGGGGAGCTTTTGATTCGCACCGCGTGGCCGAAGACGGAGAAAATCCTTTGATAGCATTTATCACTTATATAGAAGAAATTGCTTTTACAGCAGGAGGAGCAGCATGAAAAGAGTACTGGTAGTGGATGATGCGGCGTTCATGAGGATATCCATCAAGAATATCCTGACAAAGAATGGGTACGAGGTTTGCGGCGAGGCAGAAAACGGCGAAGTGGCCTTGCAGCGGTACAAGGAACTCAACCCGGATATTGTTACCATGGACATCACCATGCCTGAGATGGACGGCCTTTCCAGCCTGAAGCAGATCCTTTTGTTCCAGCCCCACGCCAATGTGGTGATGGTATCCGCCATGGGGCAGGAAACCATGGTGCGCGAGGCCATCATCGCCGGAGCCAAGGGCTTTATCGTGAAGCCGTTTAAAGAGGATGTCATCATAGGCGCGCTCAACAATATCAAATAACCGTTTCCTTTTTGGAACGCAAGAGCACATAGGAGAGAGGTGTCCATATGTCCCAGTCCGACTCCCTTTTAGAGGTATACATTTTTGAAAACCTCCAGTTACTGGATCAATTGGAAACCCATATGCTCGCCGCGGAAAAAGCGGACCGCTTTACCGAGGCGCAGGTGGACGCCATATTCCGTATTCTTCATACCGTAAAAGGTTCCAGCGGCATGATGGGCTACGACGGGCTTACGCGCCTGTCCCACGCGATGGAGGACCTGTTCTCCTTTATTCGGGATAACAAAGCGAAGAAATACGACCACCGCAAAGTGTGTGATCTTGTGTTCTCCGCCCAGGATTTTTTGAAAAACGAGATCGGACGCCTTCAGGACGGCGTATTACCGGATAAGGACCCGAAGGAACTGCTCGACGATATCGCGCGCTACCACAAGCAGCTCAAAAAAGGCGCGGACGCAAGCGAGCCCCGGGAGACGGACTCCCCCGCCGCGGCCGGACCCGCACCCGCGCCCGCCGCGGACCTTGGGACGGGCGAAAAGCGGTACGAACTGAAAATCCGCTTTGAAAAAGGCTGCAAAATGGAAAATGTGCGCGCGTTCGGCGTGATAAGATCCATAGAGCCGTACGCAAAATCCATCACGACCGTCCCCGCCGACGTCCTGCAGGACGGCAGCGAGGATTATATTGTGGAGCACGGCTTCTCCGTGACGTTTGTCTCGGCTTCCGGGCAGGCGCTTCTGGAAGAAAAGATCTCCGCAAACTTCTTTCTCTCGTCGTATTCCTTAAACGAGCTCACGGAAAAGCCGGAGGCCGCAACTGCCCCGTCCGCGCAGGGCACAAAGCCCGCCGAGGAGACGAACGGGCAGGCGGCGGCCGAGGGCGCCCACCAGAAACAGAACTTTATGAGCGTGCGGCTTGAAAAGCTCGATAAGCTGATGGACCTTGTGGGCGAGATCGTGATTGCGGAAACCACCGTCACAAAAAATCCGGAAGTCTCGAAGCTGCGCATCGAATCGTTTGAGAAGGCGTCCCGCCAGCTTCGCAAACTGACAGACGAGCTGCAGGATACCGTGATGTCCATCCGCATGCTCCCCATATCCGCCACGCTGCACCGCCTGGAGCGCATTCTTAGGGACATCTGCAAAAAGACGAATAAGAAGGCGGACCTTTTTATCAGCGGCGAAGATACGGAAATGGACAAGAGCGTCATCGACAACCTTGCCGACCCGCTGATGCACATCATACGCAACGCCATCGACCACGGGATCGAGGAGCCTGCCGTCCGGCTTCAAAAGGGCAAGCCCGAGGCCGGGCGTATCACCGTGGACGCCCGCAACAACGGCGGCGAGGTGCTCATTTCGGTATCCGACGACGGGCAGGGACTGGACCGCGAGAAGATACTTAAAAAAGGCCTCGACGTCGGCCTTGTCAAGAAACCGGAAAGCGAAATGACGGACAAGGAGGTCTATTCCCTCATATTCGCGCCGGGCTTTTCCACCAACCAGGTGGTCACCGAATTCTCCGGCCGCGGCGTGGGCATGGACGTGGTGCAGCGCAACGTGGAAAAAATGGGCGGCTCGCTTTCGGTGGACAGCGAACCGGGCCACGGCATGAGCGTGCAGTTCCGTATCCCGCTGACTTTGGCCATCATCACCGGCATGCAGGTCTCCGTGGGCGGTTCCATATTCATACTGCCGCTCTTAAGCATCCTGAAATCCTTCAAGCCCTCTCCCGGCGAAGCGTTCAAGGACCCGGACGGCAACGAAATGATACTCATCCGGGGCAAGTGCTACCCCATCGTGCGGCTGCACCGTCTGTTTGACATAGAAGGCGCGCAGACGGAATTCGAAAACGGCATACTTGTGGTGCTCGAAGGCGACCAGCGCAGCTACTGCCTGTTTGTAGACGCTCTGATCGGCGAGCAGCAGACCGTGATCAAGCCCCTGCCTCCCTATGTCACGCGCTCGCTTGGCTTCCAGCACGGCATTTCGGGCTGCACCATACTGGGGGACGGGAGCGTCAGCCTCATCCTTGACGTAACCGGGCTTATGGAATAAAATGAGAATATATGCGGCATGTTGGATGATTGCAACGAAAAAACGCATGATCCTGCCTGCCGCATTTTAAGCGTATATGGGAGATTGGTATGAGATATATTCCCTCGAACTGCCTGCGCGTCGGGCAGGTGCTGGCCAATAATTTGGTGCTTGACCGCAACAGGCTGCTGCTGCGGAAGGGAATGGCGCTTACCGCATCCCAGATACTCAAAATCCGCCAGCTTGGCTTTCAGGGCGTATATATCGACGACGATATCTCCTCGGACATTCAGATCGCGCACGTCATCAGCGACGAACTCAAGCAGCGGGCAAAGCAGGAAGTGCGCGCCATGTTCGTGGAAGCGGAAAACAGCCGCGGGCGCAAGGTGCTTTCTAATACCGACCGGCTGCGGGACGTGATAGCCAACATGGTCGAAGAGATCATGCACAACCGCAACACCATGGTCAACATCGTGGATATCCGCACCTACGACGATTATACGTTCAGCCACAGCATCAACGTCGCGGTGCTTTCCTGTGTGATCGGCACGGTGCTGGGGCTTTCCTACCGGGCGCTCAACAACCTCACTCTGGGCGCTTTGATGCACGATATCGGCAAGGTGTTTATCGACAAGCGCATCATCAACAAGCCCGGAAAGCTGACGCCCGAAGAGCTGGACCAGGCCAAGCGCCACAGCCTTTTGGGGTACAACTACCTCTGCGCGAACAAGACGATACCCGAGGATTGCCGCCTGGTGGCTTTGATGCATCATGAGCAGTTCAGCGGCACGGGTTATCCTTCCGGCCTTTCCGGCTCGCAGATCAGCCTCTTCAGCCGCATCGTCTGCATCGCGGACGTATACGACGCGCTGATATCGGACAGGCCCTACCGCAGGGCCATGCTGCCCTCGGACGCGGTGGAGTATATCATGTGCGGCTACAACACGATGTTCGACCCGGATATCGTATCCGCGTTCACCAAGCGCGTGGCCCCCTACCCCATCGGCACCTGCGTAAAGCTGAGCACAGGGGAGCTCGCCGTGGTGGTCACCAATTTTGAAACCAACTGCCTGCGGCCCCGCGTGCGCATCATAAAGAACAACAAGCCGACGGAGGAATACATCAACCTGGCGCAGGATTTTTCCAAGCTGCATGTGACAATACTCGAAATCGTCAATACCTGAGCTACATTTTTAATTGCAGTCATAAAATTCCCGCCGGATTTCCCGGCGGGAATTTTATAGTACAGAAACAGGTTATCCTTTCACGTGCGGAATATATGAGTGATCCACTGTGATAACAGCGTGATACGCCGCGTCCAGATTTTTGATCTCTTCGGCAATGTGGGCGATGAGCTTTTCATCGCTCCAGGACGCGCCAAAGGGCACGACGACGTCGAATATGAGGTTGGAGTGGCTGATGCCCCACACCACCCGAAAATCGTGCATGCTGGCTTCAAAGGGGAGGCTTGCTACAAGCCGCTCCACCTTCGCTTTCAGCTCGTCCGTGCGCGCGTCGTTCGTTACGACGGGGTCCAGGTGGATGACCAGGTGGATGCCGTATTCCTTTAAGAAATCGCGCTCGATGTTGTCTATGATATCGTGGCTGAGCATGATATCCTGCTCGGCGGGGACCTCGCAATGCACGGAAGCGAAGCATTTGTTCGCGCCATAGCTGTGCACGCTCAGATCATGCAGGCCGATGATGCTTTCATAACCGAGTATCCTTTTATAGATGCTGTCCACCAATTCTTTGGTGGGCGCGGTGCCCAACAGGATGCTGCCCGTATCCTTTACCATTTTGACGCCGCTCCACAGTATGAGCACGGCGACGACGGTGCCCATGTATCCGTCCAGATCAAACCCGGTCAGGCGGGTGATGACCACCGCAAGCAGCACGGCGGAGGAGGAAAGGATATCGTTCCGGCTGTCCACCGAAGCCGCCGCCAGTGTGACGGAATTCATCAGGCGGCCGATTTTCCGGTAAAAGAGGCATTGCCAGGCCTTGATGAGTATGGAGAGCGCAAGCACGGCCAGCGTGATGATTTCAAAGCGCACCGGCGCGGGATGCAGGATTTTCTGCACCGAGCTTTGCAGAAGCTGCAGCCCGAAAAACAGGATGAGCACCGAAACGATAAGGCCCGAAATATACTCCATGCGGGCGTGGCCGTACGGGTGATCCGCATCGGCGGGTTTTGAGGAAAGCTTGAACCCGAACAGCGTAATCAGGGAGGACGCCGAATCCGAAAGGCTGTTCACGGCGTCCGCTATGATGGAAACGCTGGCGGAAGCCACGCCTATGAATATTTTCATAAGAAAAAGCAGCAGGTTGGAAACGACGCCCACGATGCTGGCAAAATTGCCGTAGCGCCCGCGCTTAAGCGCCGGGTCCTCCCCCTGCCCGGTTTTCAGGAACAGCCTCATCAACAGATCGGTCAAGCGCTCCCCTCCCTTCTTTGCTTCATACGCATAAATCGTATTCCGCATTCCAAATAATTGGATAGAACAGCACTATTATATCCCGAAGGAAAAAGAATGTATACCGCAAAAACCCGGCGTCCTGCGGCGCCGGGCCTCGTATTCCAATCGGAAAGGGGACCGCTTATTTTTAATAGAGCTTAAAACAGATTCCCCTTACAGGCTTTCCAGAACGCCGGTTTCCGCGTTGAACGCGTCGATCAGCGCGTCGATCTCCTCCGCCTGCCTGTGGATGCCGCCCCAGTAGTTGTCGTAATCGTACCACTGGGCGTTCAATTCTTCCACGGTCTTGCCCTGCTGCTCCACCCAGGTGTAGTACTTGAGGTTGTGCACGCGCTTCCTCGCCTCGTAGGTAAGCTCTTCCATAGTGTCCGTGCGGACGCCGTGCATATGCTCGTAATAGTCCGCGGCGGCCTTCACTGCACTGTACGCGCCGTCCTTTTCGGCAAGCTCCGCCACGCGGGAGCCGTACATTTCCGCGGAATCGGTGCCCACGGTAAAGAGCAGGTCGTCCTCGGTCAATTCGTAGTACTTCGCCATTTTGATGCAGCAAAGCACGTTGGCGATGCCGGAAATGCCCAGAAGCGAGAGCTTTTCCACAAACGCGGGGTCAAGGCCGAGCTCCTGAATGAGATAGTCGCGGCCGGTGGGCTCGTTGAACAGGCGCAGAAGGTTCTGGCTGTCCTCATCGTCTATGGCGATGACCATGTCGGTATTTTTGACGTTGTGCACCCAGGGAACGTGCTTGTCTCCGATGCCTTCGATGCGATGGCCGCCAAAGCCGTTGTTCAAAAGCGTGGGGCACTGCAGCGCCTCGCCCACGGCGAGCTTCGCGTGCGGGTACTGTTCCTTGATATAATCGCCGCTCGCCATTGTGCCCGCGGAGCCAGAGGTGAACGCCATGCCCGCGAGGCGGCCGTTTTCGCCCTTTAATTGCAGGAACGCGTCCTCGATGGCCTTGCCGGTGACGGTATAGTGCCACAGGTGATTGCCCATTTCATCGAACTGGTTGAATATCATGACGTCCTCGCGCGTGTTGCGCAATTCCCAGGTTTTATCGAATATTTCCTTGACGTTGCTTTCGCAGCCGGGGGTGGCGATGACTTCGCCCGCGATCTTACTCAGCCACTCGAAACGCTCGCGGCTCATTTCCGCGGGCAATATGGCGACCGAATCGCAGGAGAGCAGCTTGGAATTGTATGCGCCGCCGCGGCAGTAGTTGCCTGTGGAGGGCCACACCGCCTTGTGGTAGGTGGGGTCGAACTGGCCGGTCACCAGGCGCGGGGCCAGGCAGCCGAAAGAAGCGCCGACCTTGTGGCAGCCGGTGGGGAACCATTTGCCGGTAAGCACCACGATGCGGGCCTTGACGCCGCTCAATGCGGAGGGGATCTCCAGATAGTTGACGCCGCCGAATTCGCCGCCGCTCATTTTGGGTTCGTTGTGCCAGGTGATGCGGAACAGGTTGACGGGGCTGATATCCCAAAGGCCGGTGTGCTTGAGCGCCTTTTTGATCTTTTCGGGCACGAGCTTGGGATCGCGCATTTGCTTGAACGTAGGAATAACGATTTTGTTTTCGCGCGCCCTCTTTATGGTGCGTTCAAGATTTGCCCGATTCACCGTTAAATCAATCATATTGCTCTCCTCGTTTCTTATTGTTCTAAAATGACCGAAGAACGCCTGTTGAGGCTGCTTTTACCAACAGTGTAGCCCATCGCAGGGCGTTTGTAAATGCTTCCCGGCTATTTTCCTAAAAAATATTTTTATAACCTAAAAAATTATATGGTGTAAGTGATAACACAGCGCGCTCCGTACCCGGCAAGCGCGCTGTCTGTTGCTTTCGTATTATTCGTATTACTAGGAACGGCCGTCCGGTCATTCGGACTGTTCGCCGTTCCCCTGTTCCGCGGGCAGCTTGCAGACGTCCACGTATACGCCGCCCGTGATTTCCCGGAGCCGTTCGGGCGTGATGACCACGCAGGAGGAAGGGCTCCCGGCCGCGGGGTATACCGTGGGGAAACGCAAAAGCGAGGAGTCCAGGTAAACCGGCAGCGGTTCGGAAAGGGCGAACGGGCAAACGCCGCCCACGGCGTGGCCGGTAAGCCTCAGCGCATCCTCCGGGGAAAGCATCTTCGCCTTAAAGCCGAACGTCTCGCGGAACTTGCGGTTATCCACCCGCGCGTCCCCCGCCGCAAGCAGCAGCATGGCGCTATCCGCCGTTTCAAAGGAGAGCGTTTTTGCGATGAGCTGGGGGGCCACCCCCAATGCCTCCGCCGCCAGCTCCACCGTGGCGCTGGAAACGGAAAACTCGCGGATCTCCTCCGGAATGCCGTGCGCCCTGAACCAGGCGCGTACTTCGAATATTCCCACTGTTCGCCTCTAAATGATTACAGGATGCCGGTGCGGAGGAGGTCTTCCTCCACCATCATGGCGATTTCCTGTTCGCTGCGCATTTTGCCGCTCTGCATGCAGGGGATGATATGGATGTTGTCCAAAATTCCGGCGTATTCCATGTATTTTTCGCGCGCGCGGCTTTGCAGCCCCGTCTGTTCTTCGTATACGTCCTTGCCGCTGCCCACGTATTCGCGGAAGCCCTTTCTGAGCACGTTCTCCCCCGCCTCTTCCACATTCATATCGAGGTAGACGTGTGCGTCCGCAATGGGGATGCAGAAATGGTTGTATTCAAGCTCCAGCACAAAATCCAGGAGATCCGGCTTATCGAGGTCGCAATCCCGTATGCTCTGATAGACGGCGTTTGAAAGCACGTAGCGGTTGATGAGCAGCACGTCCGCTTCCCCGTCCCGGTAATTCTGGAAGGCCTCGAACCGGTCGAGCGCGAACCAGAGCGCCATGCTTTTGCCGTCCACATCGCTGGCCGCAACGCCTTGTGCGCCGGTGAGGTAATTGCCTACCTCCCGCCCGAAAAAGCTGCCGTACATGGGAAAGGACATCGTATCCACAAGCATGCCCCGCTTTTTGAGCGCCCGCTCCAGATGATGCATCTGCACGGTTTTGCCGCTGCCATCGATTCCTTCAAACGCAATCACCACAGTGCGACCCATTTGTTTCCTCCCCATTTGCTGTTAAAACCCGCGCCCGATACGCTTAAAATCCACGTTATTATAACACAACCGGCAATTATATGGCAAGGATGCGCGCCCGATACGCGGTTTTTGGGATTTCCTTTTTCAAGCCCCGCAGGTTGTTTGCCCACCCCCGCCTATGATATACTGGTAAGAGTCCAGGCCTGCGGACCAAGGAGAATTAGTATGCCCAAACGGGAAAAGCGGTATAAGCTCAAACGCAAACGGACAAGCCTGAACGCCTCAAACGCGGGGCCGATACTGGCCTTTTCCGCGACGGTGGCGACCATACTGGGCGCTGTCGCATTGATCGTATTTATAGGGCTTCCCGCGCTTTTGCCCAGGCTTGGCATAGACTATCACCCGCCCTGGCAGCCCACGCCCACGCCGCGGCCCACGGCCCGGCCCACGCCCACGCCGCACCCGGCCGCATTGGCGGACCCTGTCGATCTCCAGCACGAGGTCGTGCTTTCCGGCCATGCGGGGTACAACTGGTTTGCGGACCCGTACGCGTGGAATGACACATTGATTTTTACCGCCGGTCATCTTGTGAACAGCGACGTGCGTATGGACCTGCTGTTCCGCTACGATATCGGTACGGGCGAGGCGCAGGAGATCGAAGCGCTGCTTCAGAACCAGAGCTACGTATACCCCATGATGAACGATCGGTGGCTTGTCTACCTGGACGCGAAAGAAAAAGGCGGCGGCACGATCCGCGCGAAGCGCATGGATACCGGGGAGCTGTACGAGGTGAAGCAGGTCTACGCGGACCAGCCCGTGCTGCAGCTCGACGGGGATACTTTAGCCTGGATCGAACGCACCGGCACCCGCATGGACAAGCTGTTCGTATGCGACCTGAATACGCTTGAAAATACGGCCATCCGCCTGTTCAGCGGCACAGCCTACGGGCAGTCCGCCGTTTCCATGAAGAACGGGCAGATCGTGTTTGCGGACCTGGCCTCCGGCGCCACCGCGGAAACGGCGGAGGACCAGGCGACGAGCGCCATATACAGCCTGACGCTTTCCGATGAAAGCTTTTCCCCCTATACGCCCGGCACCTATGTGCACGACCCGCTCACCAACGGCAAACAGTGGATCTGGCGCAACGGCAGCCACGGGCCGGGGGACGACCTGTATATGACGCAGAACGGTACTTCGGCAAAGCTGATCGCCGAGAATATCGCCGATTACGGCATATCCGAGCATTTCGCGGCGTACAGCAGGAACGAGGCCATATACGTTTACTTCTTTGACAACGGGCAGACCGTGCAGATCACGCCCGATACCGAGCGCGAGCGCACGCAGCTTTTAGGCGTTTCCGACGGCGTGGTCATCTGGATGGACGTTACCTCGCGCGAGCGGGATATTATGAAATACGCGGTGATTGAATAAATGGCGAAGAACGCCCGTCCCCTGTTCTTTTGCGGGGAATGCGGATATGAAAGCGCAAAATGGCTGGGCAAGTGCCCCGGCTGCGGCAGCTGGAACACGCTGGTGGAAACCAGCGTTGTGCAGGGGAGGGCCGCCTTTTCCGGCGCGCACGCGCTTCCGCTTTCGGATATCGATACGCGGGAAGCGAAGCGGACCACCACCAAAATGCAGGAACTGGACCGGGTGCTGGGCGGCGGCATTGCGACCGGCATGGCCGTGCTTTTGGGCGGCGACCCCGGCATCGGAAAATCCACGCTGCTTTTGCAGGCGGCGGGAAGCCTTGCCGAAAACGCGAAGGTGCTCTATGTTTCCGGCGAGGAATCGCCCGCGCAGATCAAGCTCCGGGCGGAGCGGCTGCATATCCCCGGCGGGGTGCTGCTGCTCGCGGAAACCGACCTCGGCGCGATCGAAGCGCAGATAAAGCAGCTGCGTCCGGCGTTCGCCGTGATCGACTCCATACAGACCATGTCCTGCCCGGACCTTCCGGGGGCGGTGGGCAGCATCAGCCAGGTGCGCGAGGCGACGGCGATTTTGACGCGCCTTGCCAAGCAGACCGGCACGGCGGTGCTCATCGTGGGGCATGTGACCAAGGACGGCGCGATCGCGGGCCCGCGGGTTCTCGAGCATATGGTGGATACCGTGCTGTATTTTGAAGGGGAGCGCCACGCGGACCTGCGCCTGCTGCGCGCGGTGAAAAACCGGTTTGGCTCCACAAACGAGGTGGGTGTGTTTGAAATGTGCGACGACGGCATGCGCCAGGTGGAGGACCCTTCCCGCCTGTTCCTTTCCGGCGCGCACCTGCCCGGCTGCGCCGTGACCTGCGCCATGGAGGGCACGCGCCCCATGCTGGCGGAGGTGCAGGCGCTTTTAGCGCAGACGGCGTTCGGCACCGCACGGCGCACCAGCGCAGGCATCGATTCGGGCAGGCTTTCGCTGCTGCTTGCGGTGCTGGAAAACAAGGCGCGGCTGCGGCTTTCCGATAAGGACGTGTACCTGAACGTCGTGGGCGGATTGAAACTCATAGAGCGCGCGGTCGACCTGGGCGTGGCCATGTGCGTGGCTTCCTGCTACAAGGAGACGCCGCTCAAGCCGAATACCGCCGCGATCGGCGAGGTGGGGCTGACCGGCGAGGTACGCGCGGTCTCCCATATGGAAAAGCGTATGCGGGAGTGCGTGCGGCTGGGGTTTACCAACCTCATCGTCCCCCGTTCGGACGCGCTGCCCGCCGTTCCCGGCGCGGTATTGACGCCTGTGCGCAACGTGGCGGAGGCCGTCGCGCTTTTGACCTGATGATACGAACACCCCGGCATTCGCGCCGACCGCCCTGGAGGATATTTTGCGTTACCGTTTTCGCCCCGGGTTTTTCAAGCTTCTGCTCCTGCTCGCCATAGCGCTGGCTATGGCGTCTTTTTCGGCGTGCGATGTTTTATTAAAAGTACCGGAGCGCATACTCTCCCCCGCCCCCTCGGCCTCCCTGCCCGCTGCCGGCAGCCCCGTAAGCACCGTGGAGGTGGAGCCCGGCGGCGGAATCCCCGACCTTGAAGAAAAATATTTTATCAAACGCCTGCCCGCGGAGGAGTTGAAAATCTGCGAGCGGATGTATACGGGCATAAAAAACTTTGAGCCGGAAATCCGGTTTGAAAAGCCCATATCCGAGCAAAAGCTCAAAAAGCTGATGTGGCTTTTAAGCTACGACTGCCCGGAGCTGTACCAGATCAACGGGGAATATTCCTACTTTGTGCAGGAGAACGAGCCGGAGCGGGCGCTTTCCATACAGCCCACCTATATCCTGACCAGGACCGAATATGAGGCCGCGCAGAAAGAGATGCGCGCCGTTGTGGACGGCCTTAAAAAACAGGCCGCGGGCTTGGGCCAGTATGAAACGCAGCTGCTGTTCTACAACGCCATGATCGAGCGCTGCGCCTACCGGGAGGACGGCGAATACGACGGCACGGCCTACGGCGCGCTCGTGCTCGGCCACGCCCGGTGCGAAGGGTACAGCAAGGCGCTGAGCCTTTTGATGCGAGAGGCCGGTATCGAGTGCCTGACGCTCACCGGCGAAGCCTGGTCCAGCGACGACGCGCAGCCCAGGACGCCGCAAAAGCACGCCTGGAATGTGGCCCGCATCGACGGCGCGTATTATCAGATGGATATCACATGGGACGATTCGGACGGCATGCTGCCGCGCGGTTCCTTTTACGCGTACTTCAACCTGACGGATGAGGAAATTTACAGGAGCCGTACGCTGGACAGCCTGTACGAAACGCTGGAGCTGCCCTCCTGCACCGAAAACACCTGCAATTATTTTATAAAAACCGGCAATTACGTCCCGGACGGCGAGGACGTGAAGAACGCCCTGCACGGGGCGCTGGATGCGGCCATGGAGCGCGGGGATAATTTTATATCCATACGGCTTGCGACGGACGCGCAGCGGGAGGAATTGGCCGACCACCTGAAGAAATGGATGACCTCGTGGTACCGGAAAAACAGTTTCTCTTCCGGTTCCTATAACTGGACGGCGTTTGCTGTAAGCAACGTGTTTTCGGTGATGGATATCGTATACGAATGAAAAATGTAATGTCAGGAGCGAAAATCCGATGGCAAACACCTGTAAAAGAATTTACGATATCATAAAACCGGCTTGACGGCCGGTTTTCATTACTTTTATCGATTTACCTGTGCGTTCCGAAATGGAACAGCGCCACCGTACCGGGGCCGGAATGCGCGCCGATGATGGGCCCGATGTAGTTGATGACGAAGCTCCTGATCCCCAGGCGCTCCTCCACCAGATTTTTGACATACTCCGCGTCCTCAATGCAATCCGCGTGGCCGATGAATATACAATCGTTGTTTTCGGGCGTGAACGTCTGCTCCATGTTTTCCACCAGGTTCTTGAGCGAGCGCCTGCGCCCCTGCACCTTATTGAAAGGAAGGAGCGCGCCGGACTCCCCCACGCGTAGCACGGGCTTGATATTGAGCGCCGTGCCGAGCACGGCGGACGCCGCCGATACGCGGCCGCTGCGCAGCAGGTACTTCAAATCCTCCACCGTGAACCAGTGGCAGATCTTCAGCTTGTTTTCCTCCGCCCATTTGACAAGCTCATCCATATCCAGGCCTTCGCGCTGCTTTTTCGCCGCGACATATACGAGCAGCCCCATGCCCAGCGAGGCGCAGAGCGTATCCACCACGATGAGGCGGCGCTCCGGATATTTTCCCTGGAGTTCCTCCATGGCGTTGTTGGCGGCCACGCGCGAGGTCAGCGCGGAGGTCAGCGCGAAGTAAATCACGTCGTACCCCGCCCTGAACTGCTCCTCAAAATATTCGGTGAACGTAAACGCGTTGATGAGGGAGGTCGTCGCCACGGAGCCCTGGCGCATTTGCTCGTAAAAATAAGCGGGGTCCAGCTCCTTGCCCGTTGGGTCCACCATATAAATCTTGCCATCCATGCTGCAGTCCATGGAGATGACCACGATGCCGTATTCTTCGACAATCGATTGCGGGAGATCGACGGTGGCCTCCGTCAGGATGCGGTATTTGCCCATATTGCACGCTCCATCCTAGATGTGATGGATTTATTATACCCTATGTGCGGCGTTGGGGGGAAGGGTTTTAGATACAAAAAGCGCACCTCTTTCCCAAGCCCTGGCCTGGAAAAGAGGTGCACCCTTACTTCTGTACGTTTCCCTTACTTCGCGTCGACCTTCGCCATGTGGACGATGAGGTCGAGTACTTTGTTGGAATAACCCCATTCATTGTCGTACCAGGCCACGAGCTTGACGAAATGCTCGTTCAGGCTGATGCCCGCGTCCGCGTCGAATATGGAGGTGCGGGGGTCTGTGATGAAATCGGAGGAAACCACCGCATCCTCGGTGTAGCCGATGATGCCCGCCCATTCCGGGCTTTCGGAAGCGGCTTTCATGGTCGCCTTGATCTCGTCATAGGAAGCGGCCTTCTCCAGGCGGCAGGTGAGGTCCACAACGGAAACGTCCGCAGTGGGAACCCTGAACGACATGCCGGTGAGCTTGCCGTTGAGGGAAGGAATAACCTTGCCCACGGCCTTCGCCGCGCCGGTGGAGCTGGGGATGATGTTGAACGCCGCGCCGCGGCCGCCGCGCCAATCCTTGGAGGAGGGGCCGTCGACGGTCTTCTGTGTGGCGGTGGTGGCGTGGACCGTCGTCATGAGACCTTCCACGATGCCGAACTTGTCGTTGATGACCTTGGCGAGAGGCGCCAGACAGTTGGTGGTGCAGGAAGCGTTGGAGACGACCTTCATATCCTTGGTGTATTTATCGTTGTTCACGCCCATAACGAACATGGGCGCGTCCGCGGAGGGAGCGGATATGACGACCTTCTTCGCGCCGCCCGCAAAATGCGCGGAAGCCTTTTCGGTGGTGGTGAACACGCCGGTGGACTCCACGATATACTCCGCGCCGACCTCGGACCAGGGGATGGTGGCGGGGTCCTTCGCCGCATAGACGGAGATCTGCTTGCCGTTGACGACAAGCTTGCCGTCCTTGGCGTACGCTTCGCCCTGGAAGCGGCCATGCACGGTATCATACTTGAGCATGTACACCATGTAATTTACATCGATAAAAGGATCGTTAATACCTACTACTTCAACCTCGGGGTTTGCGACGGAGGCGCGGAACACGAGGCGCCCGATACGGCCAAAACCGTTGATGCCAACTTTGACTGCCATTTTCACATTCTCCTTTTTATAATAATTTATGTAGGCCAAAATGGTCTATCGCTTTCATAAGGGTATGGGCAAAACCCCTGCTTATACTATCGCATTTTTTAGCCGGATGCAAGGTGTTTTTGCGACAATTTCATGAGATCGCGCAACTGCCCCGGCCGTTTCCTGCAATTTTCCTATTCCGCCGCAAGAAGCGCTTCGGGGTTC
>DATMXR010000034.1:0-2844 GCA_035561315.1 Feifaniaceae bacterium | reverse complement strand
GACCGCCCCTCCAACCTTCCCTACGGCGTGCAGCGCCGCGTGGAGATTGCCCGCGCCATCGTGAGCCGCCCGAAGCTCCTGCTGCTGGACGAACCGGCGGCGGGGCTGAACCCGGAAGAGGTTCTTGAGCTCATCGATTTTATCCGGCACATCAAGGAGGAATTCGGCCTTTCCATACTGGTGATCGAGCACCGCATGGATCTGATCATGTCGCTCTGCGAGCTGATCCATGTGCAAAATTTTGGGCAGACCATTGCCTGCGGCAAGCCGCTGGAGGTCCAGTGCAACCCCGAAGTGCTAAAAGCCTACCTGGGGGAGGAGAAGTAGCATGGCGTTACTGGAGATACGGGATTTGCACGCCTATTACGGCAATATCGAAGCGATACACGGGATCAGCCTGCATGCGGAAGCCGGGAAGATCACCGTCATCATCGGCTCGAACGGCGCCGGGAAAAGCACCATATTGAACTCCGTTTCCGGCCTTGTCAAGCGGAGCGGCAGCATTTTTTACGATGGGAAGCTCCTGCCCTGCGCCGCCCACAAGACCGTAAAAGCCGGGATCACCCAGGTGCCCGAAGGGCGGCAGATCTATGTGGGCCTTACCGTGCAGGAAAACCTGCGCCTGGGCGCGTACCTCAACCGCAGTACGAAGGACATCCACGCCTTAATCAAAAAGCAGTACAAACTGTTTCCGCGGCTGGAGGAACGTAAAAACCAGGACGCGGGCACGCTTTCGGGCGGGGAGCAGCAAATGCTGGCCATCAGCCGGGGGCTGATGGCGCAGCCCAGGGTGCTGCTGCTGGACGAACCATCCCTGGGGCTCGCGCCTATTATCGTGAGCGAGGTCTTTTCCACCATACAGGCGATACGCGACGAGGGCATCACGGTGGTACTGGTGGAGCAAAACGCCAAGAAATCACTTTCCATCTGCGATTACGCCTATGTGATAGAAAACGGCGCCCTGGCTGGCCAGGGCACCGGAAAAGAGCTGCTGGAAAATTCTGATATCGCCTCCGCCTACCTGGGCGCCGGGCGCGATTAACCTTTTAAGCTTCCTATATTATACTTCATCGAAGGAGACCGTATATGCAAATCATCGAGCAGACCATCCATACCCTGCCGGTGCGGGTTTACGATAACCGAAAGGAGATGGGGCGCGCCGCGGCGGAAGAGGCCGCACGTATCATCAACGGAGCAATCAAAAAAAAAGGGACGGCAAACGTCATATTCGCGGCGGCGCCCTCCCAGTCGGACCTTCTTGACGCGCTATTGGCACAGGAAATAGATTGGACCCTTGTAAGGGGATTTCACCAGGATGAGTATATCGGCCTGGATCCTGCGTCCTCGGCGGGCTTCGGCAATTTCCTGCGCCGCCATATATTCGACAAGGTCCCTTTTATGGAGTTACATTATCTGCAATGCAAGCCGGAGCACGCGGAGGAAAAATGCAAAGAATACGGCGCGCTTTTAAAGGAACTGCCACCGGACCTCATATTCCTGGGCGTCGGGGAAAACGGCCACCTAGCGTTCAACGATCCTTCCGTGGCGGATTTTGAGGACCCGCTGGCGGTAAAGGTGGTGGAACTGGACGACGTCTGCCGAAACCAGCAGGTCAACGACGGCTGCTTTCAGGCCATCAAGGAAGTCCCCACCCACGCCATCACGCTGACCATGTCGCTGATATTGCGGGTACCGAGAGCCATTACGGTCGTGCCTACCGCGTTGAAGGCCAGCGCCATAAACGAGGCGCTTCACGGCCCCGTCGGTACGGCCTGCCCGGCCAGCGCGCTGCGCCTGCACAGGGGCGCGTCGCTTTACCTCGACCGGGACAGCGCGGGCAAAGCGTTTTCCCTCTGAGTTGGAGCAATGTTTTGATTAAAAAATCGGAAGGAGCGCGTGAATATGCTGACCTACGATATGTCCGCCGACCAGATCATAAAAAAGGACCCGGGTTTAGCGATACTGCCCATCGCTTCTATTGAGCAGCACGGCCCGCACCTGCCTGTCAGTACGGATTGGTATATCGCCACCGCTTTGGGACAGGGGCTGGCGGAGGCAACCGGAGGGTTCCTGATCCCCGCGCTTCCGCTTTCCACCTGCCGCGAGCATATGGGGAAAAAGGGCGCCGTATGGATCGACCCGGACGTTTTTTACGACATGGTCATGAGCATATTCAAAAGCCTCAAAGAGCAGGGTTTTCAGAGGGTGGCCACATTGCAATGCCACGGCGGCGTATTTATCATGACGCCCATCATCCGGCAGACAAACGCCACCTGCAACCCGGATTTTATGGCGGTAAATATCGACGTATGCAACCTGTTCGCGGCGTTTTATCAGGAGGGAATCGCGGAAACTTCCACCGAACTGCATGCGGGCGAAATAGAGACCTCCCTGATGCTGCACATAAAGCCCGAAACGGTGAACATGGATTTGGCGGTGGATTTTATACCCAGCGTGCCGCGTTCGTACCTGAGCTACGGTTCCGTTTTTCGGGCGTCGGAAAGCGGCGTATGGGGGGAGCCCACCAAGGCGAGTGCCGAAAAAGGCGCGCGGATGCTCTCCCGCGGAATCGAACTGGCCGCAAAGGAAATGAACGAAGCGTTTTCCTATATGCAGGCAAAACAGAAGTTTGGTTATAGCAATTTCTGATTGGAACAGGAGATGCCCAATGAAAAAGAAAGTGAAAATACTGCTGGCGGGCGCGGCGTTTGCCGCCGACCTGCACGCGGACGCTTACGCAAGGCTCAGGGATAGAGCGACCGTCGTGGGTATTGTGGACAAGGACCCGGGCCGCATTGCCGCTTTGGCGGACCGGTACGGGTTTACGGATTACAAGGCCTACGG
>DATMXR010000033.1:0-3912 GCA_035561315.1 Feifaniaceae bacterium | reverse complement strand
GGATACTATAATGAAAATACAGTAGCCAACGGGCGTTATAAGGAAACTGTTTCGGCATAAAATGTGCTTTTAATACGGCATTTTTCCTGCCGAAAGGGTTCGTTATCAAACCGCACGTTTTTTATTTCAAATAATGTTTCCTGTGTGGAAACCTGCAAGGAGGAACTTTTTATGGCCGGCATTTTATTGTGCTTTGTTCTCCCCGGGATACTCATCGGCCTGCTGTTGGGAGAAAGCGTGCAGGCGGCAAAGAAAAAGGCACGCCTTTTGGAAAAAAAGCGTGCCCGTGAAAACCGCCGCCAGCTATACATCCACGATATGCGGAGCGACGCCTGCTGCGTGCTGCCCAATAAGCGCGCGGCGTAATTACTTCATTGCTTCCAGAGCCAGGGTATTATCCACCAGGTCCGCAAACGGCACCCTCGCTTTTAGCTCGCCCGCGGAGTCTATGATGGTGAGCATGCGCTCAAAGTCCTGTTCCTCCATGGTGGGCACGTCTTTCCAGGAATCCGTCGCCCTGTAGTTGTGTGCCACGGAGGTCAGCACCTCCAGGCTTGAATCCGGGAAGAAGGGCTGTATGGCTTTTGCCACCTCTTCGTCAGTCGCCGTCATGACCCATTTTTGCGCCTTGTAGATCGCGCGCAGGAAGCTTTCCACAAACGCGGGGTCATCCTTGAGCATCTGCTGGCTGACCATGTATGTGGTATACGGCACCTCCCCGGAAGCTTCGCCCACGTTCGCTACGATGTAACCCTTGCCTGCAAGCACGAATGTGGAAGCGACGGGTTCAAACAGCGTCACATAATCGCCCGTGCCGCCTTCAAACGCGCCGCCCATGAGGTTGAACTGGATGTTGTCTAATACGGTGACGTCCGTGCCCGGCGTTAACCCATGTTCCTTGAGCACGTAAAGGAGCGCCATAATCGGCATGCCGCCTTTTCTGCCGCCGATGATCGTCTTGCCCCTCAGGCTTTCCCATTTGAAATCCGGCTCATCCATACGGCCTACAAGAAAAGAACCGTCACGCTTGGTCAGCTGTCCGACAATCACGGGATGGTCCTCTTTGCCCTCGTTGTACACATATACGCCGGTTTCCGGCCCCATCAGCCCGATGTCCGCCTGGCCGGAAAGCAGCGCCGTCATGGTTTTGTCCGAACCGCCCCCGGTGGTGATTTCAACCTCCAGCCCTTCCTCGGCAAAGTATCCGTTGGCCGCTGCCACGTACTGCGGCGCATAGAATACCGAGCGCGTCACCTCATTGAGGCGCACCTTCCGGATCTCCTGTTCCTTTGCGCAGCCCGCAAAGGCAAGGCAGACGATAACGGTAAGCAACATCAGAGCAACAAGCCGTTTCATGCAAAGCCACCTCCATATTGTCGAACTTGACTATGGATATGGTATGCCGCATGAACTTTTTTCGTGAGAAGCGCTTCCGGTCGGGAAAGATTCAGGCGTTCAGAAAAAGCCGGGGCGCCCGTTTTTTCAGCTGCACGCTCAGCAGGGAAACAAGCAGCAGCTTTACAAGATCAAGCGGCAGGAAAATGTAAACGAGATATATCGCGCGGGACAGCTCGAGCGGCTTTGCAAGATGCACGGAGGAAATGAGCGCCATATACGCGACCCCGATCAGCTGTACCATCAATATCACGCCGAAGCCGCCTAAGATAAAGCGCCATTTCTTGCCCTTGTATAATGTGCGCGAGGCCATCAGGCTGAAAAGCGGCGCGGCGGCCATAAAAGCCAGAAGGTAGCCGAATGTCGGGTCGAATATATAGCCAAGGCCCCCGCCGTTTGCAAACACGGGAACGCCGATCAGGCCGATGAGCACATAGACCAGTTGGGAAAAGAACGCGGCGGAGGGCGGAAGCAGCAGCCCCGCCATATATACGAACGCAGTCTGGAGCGTCATGGGCACGGGATAAGGAGGGATAGGGAACTTGATGAACGCGCCCACCGCGGTCAATGCGGCAAACATGGCAGCAAACAGCATGGAACGTAACGATAATTTCATTGGGTACCGCCTTATTGTTAACTATATTTTTGAATAAGTTTACAATATAGCGCCGCGTTTGACAAGTTTATTTTTTCGTACGCCCCGGCATAGCGACGGCTTACGTAATTTTATATGTTACAGATTGCGCGATTTGCGGTAGAATAGAGAAGGATGCGCGCTCTAGCCGCGCGAAGATTTGTATAAGGAAGGTAAACAAGTTGCTTGAGTTCCAACCCGTCCGTCTTTCGGACAAGGCTATAATCGATCCATATTTGAAGCCGCACGCATTTGAATGCTCGGAATTTACATTTACCAATTTCATCATCTGGGGGCAGGACGAAAAGATCCAATGGGCAGAGCGGGACGGTGTCCTCTATATCCGGCTGCAGTTTGCCAAAAAGCAGCAGCCCTTCATGTTTCCGCCCATTCCGAAGGATTTTCAAATGGATTACGGCAAGGCGCTTGCGCCCGCGTATGAGTATTTCAGCTCGAACGGCGTCGCCCCGCGGTTCCGCGCCGTGAGCGGAAGGTTTGTGGACCTTTTCCAGGAGCATGCGCCTTTGTTTTCCCTGATACAGGACAGGGACACGTTCGATTACATTTACAGCGCGGAGGACCTGATCACATTGAAGGGCCGCAAATATCACGCCAAGCGGAACCACATCAACCAGTTTACCTCGCAGTACAGCTTTACCTACGAAACGCTCACGCCGGACAGGACGCAGGAGTGCATGGAGCTTTACATGAGCTGGCTGCAGGAAAAGGACGTCAACGAGCCCGGCATATTGGGGGAAATGAAGGCCATATCCTTTCTGCTGCCCAATATGGACGCGCTGCATGTAAAAGGCGGCTGCATTTATGTGGCGGGCAAGCTCGTCGCGTTCTCCATGGGCGAGCAGGTCAGGGACGGTCTGGCCGTGATCCATATCGAAAAGGCGGACGCCTCCTACATGGGCCTTTACGCCGTCATCAACCAGCAGTTTGCGGAGCACGCGTGGAGCGATATGGCGTATCTCAACCGCGAGGAGGATATGGGCATTCCCGGCATGAGGAAGGCAAAGCTCTCCTACCAGCCCGTAAAACTGATTGAAAAGTATGACGCCGTGCTTCGGCCGTAACCCTTGTGTCCGGGGCGTGAAGCGAGCGCAACATTTCAGGGTGCACCGGTTTTCCGGCGGATAAAGCCCTTGACGCACTATTTCATTTGCTATACACTTAGTCTGCAAACATATGTAAAGGAAGGTAAGAAGAATGCCGCAGGAAGCCGCCAGCTTTTTTCAGAGCCCTACATTATTGATGATCGTGCTTATGGTTGTCATGGTCGCCGTTATGATCATCCCCCAGCGCAGGCGCGATAAAAAAATCAAGGATATGCTCAATGCCTTAAAGCCGGGCGACCGCGTACGCACCATCGGCGGTATCTATGGCACCATAGGCTCCATCAAGGACGACGTCGTTACGCTCGTCGTCGGGCCGGACAAGGTTCGCCTCGTGTTTGCCCGCGGCGCGATTTCCACGGTTGAGAATGTGGCGGCGGAAAACACCATGACCGAAGAAGTCAAGGAAGTCAAATAAAAATTTGGTCCTCTTGCATACCGGCACCATGTTGCCGGTATGTTTTTTTTTTCGTCCGCATAGGTATTGCCATAGGATATGAGGGGGAATACCATATGAGAACGAAGCGGAGAAGAAAGCAGCCGGAAAAAAGAAACGGGATGCTTTTGCGGGTTGTGAAGGCGTCGCTTTTAGGGTGCATCCTCACCATTATCGCCATACTGTTTTTTGCCCTGCTGTTGAAAATCGAGCTGTTAAACGAGGACTCCATCCCCATCATCACCAGCGTCATAAAGGCCCTGTGCGCCGCCGTTGCGGGTTTATTGGCCGCGCGCGGCAGCGAGGGGCGCGGCTGGCTGTGGGGC
>DATMXR010000032.1:0-12020 GCA_035561315.1 Feifaniaceae bacterium | reverse complement strand
TGATTGAAATAGACGGGCGCCGGGGCAAGGCGGATGTCCGGGGAAATATTCTGACCGTGGAATTGGGCTTAGTTGACGCGAAGCTGGGGGATTATATCCTGGTGCACGCGGGCTGCGCCATATCCGTGGTCAGCAAAGAGGAAAACGACGAATTGAACGAGCTTCTGGAGCTGGTGCAATATGGCGAATATTGATATCGGGCAGATCGCGGAGCGCATCCGCGGCTACGGCGGCCCGCCCGTCAAGCTGATGGAGGTCTGCGGTACGCACACGCAGGCGGTGTTCCGCACCGGCATCCGCGGCATGCTGCCCCCTTCCATACAGCTCCTTTCCGGCCCCGGCTGCCCGGTGTGCGTCACGCCCGCGGGATATTTGGACCGCGCGGCGGAGCTTTCAAAAGAACCCGATACCGTGCTGTGCACGTTCGGGGACATGCTGCGCGTGCCCGGCAATTTCGGCACGCTTTTGGAGGCGAAAGCCGCGGGCGGGGACGTGCGTATGCTCTACGCGCCCATGACGGCGCTCGATTGGGCCAAGGCCGAGCCGGGGCGGGAGTTCGTGCTCACCGCCGTGGGCTTTGAGACCACGCTGCCCGTATACGCCCTGCTGGTGCAGCGGATGCGGGAGGACAATGTCAAAAACCTGCGCCTGCTGGTATGCGCCAAGGCGCTCCTGCCCGCGCTCGAATGGATCTGTGAAAACAATCCGGATATCGACGGCTTTATCGGCCCCGGCCATGTCAGCGCCATACTGGGAAGCGACGCGTACCTGGCGCTCTGCGCGCGCCGCCGCATTCCGCTCGCCGTCGCCGGGTTCTCCTACGAGCACATACTCGCCGCCATATACGATCTTCTGGAGCAGCACAAAAACGGCACGGCGCAGGTGCGCAACCTTTACCCCGGCACGGTGACGAAGGAAGGGAACCCCTCCGCGCTCGCGCTGATCGGCAACTGCTTTATAAAGACGGGCTCCGTGTGGCGGGGCCTCGGCGGCATAGAAGGCTCCGCCTACGCGCTAAAGGAGGAATACCGGGAATACGACGCGGGCGCGTACGATACCGTGCGGGACGCTTCCCCAAAGACCGGCTGCCTGTGCGGCCGCGTCATCATCGGCCGGGCGCAGCCCGCCGACTGCCCGCATTTTAGAAAAGCGTGCACGCCCATGACGCCGCTCGGCCCCTGCATGGTGACGGGCGAAGGCGCGTGCGGCATCTGGCACGCGAACGCGGCAAATGCATAACAAAAGCAATATGAAGGGGAAAAAGCCTTTCATATGTTGACAAGCGTATGGGTCCTTAGGGCCGTTACGGCCCTAAGCGGGTGCCTGAGGGCAGAGCACTCAACGTCCTTCGTTACTATCAAAAAGGAGCTACACCAATGAAAATCAATGCGGCCCACGGCGGCGGCGGCAAGCTGATGAACGAACTGATCCGCGACGTGTTTCAGTCCGCGTTTTCCAACGATACATTGGATCGCATGGAGGACGCGGCGGTGCTGCCCGTGCCCGCGGGCAATATCGCGCTCACGACCGATTCGTTCGTGGTGACGCCGCTGTTTTTCCCGGGCGGGGACATCGGCAGGCTCGCGGTTTGCGGCACGGTGAACGACATCTTAATGCGCGGGGCCACGCCAAAATATTTGACGGCGGGCTTTATCCTGGAGGACGGGCTGGAAACCGATACGCTCATGCGCGTCGCGCGGTCCATGCGGCGGGCGGCGGACGAGGCGGGCGTGCTGATCGTGGCGGGCGACACCAAGGTCATAGACGGAAAGGGCGGCCTCTATATCAACACGGCGGGCGTGGGGCTGGTGCCGGAGGGCGTGGACGTAAGCGTCAGCTACACAAGGCCGGGGGACGCCGTAATTGTCAGCGGATACCTGGGGAACCACCACGCGTGCATCCTCTCCGCGCGCATGGGCATCGAAAGCAGCATTTTAAGCGACTGCGCGCCGCTCAACGCTATGGTCCAGGCGCTGCTATCCGGCGGGGCGGAGGTGCATTCCCTGCGGGACGTCACGCGCGGCGGGCTCGCTTCCGTGCTGCATGAGATTGCCGCGGCGTCAGGCGTCCATATCGCGCTGGACGACGAGCCCCTTGCGGATATGCAGGTATCCGGCTTCTGCGATATCCTGGGGCTCGATCCCCTTTACATGGGCAACGAGGGCAAGCTTGTTTTGACCGTGCCGGAGCGGGACGCAAGACACGCGCTTTCGCTGATACAGGCTTCCCCCTACGGCGCGGACGCGCGCATCGTCGGTTCCGCGCTTCCGGGCGGCCCGCTCGTCACGCAGAAAACACGCGCGGGCGGCAGCCGGAATATCGAGCCGCTGCTGGGGGAGGGCCTGCCCCGCATCTGCTGAGGGAACCTTTGCTTAAAACGGGAACACGTGGTATACTGTTACCGTTCACATTTGGAGTTTATTCAGCAAACAGGGGGAAACAGCATGGATCCGAAGGTTGTGGTCAGAAAAGCTCTGGAAAACAAGATCGTCATCCCCGCGTTCAACATCCCGAATTTGCATATGATGGAACCCATCATCCGCGCGGTGGTGGACGAAAACTCGGTGGCCATGATTCAGGTGGCGCGCCTGGAATGGGAGAAGATGGAGGCGAAAAGCCTGCAGGCGGTCGCGGAGTCGTACTTCAAATACGCGGACGCCAGCCATACCATGCTGCATCTGGATCATGTGCCCGTCATCGACGAGGACCTAATGCGCGTGGACTTTGCGGATATCATCCGCCAGGCGCTCGACGCGGGCTACCAGTCCGTCATGGTGGACGGCTCGCGGCTGCCTTTAGAAGAAAACATCCGCGCCACGGCGGAGGCCGCGGCGATCGCCCACGCGCATAACGCCCCCATCGAGGCGGAGCTTGGCGCGGTCATGGGCCACGAGGGCGGGGAAATGCCGCCGTACGAGGAGATATTCTCAAAGAAGCTCGGCTTCACGAAGCCCGACGAACTGAAAACGTTCGTAAAGGAAAGCGGGTGCGATTGGGTCTCCGTGGCCTGCGGCAACTTCCACGGGGCCATCGCGGAAAGCAACCGGTTTTCTAAAAAGCCGGAAGCGCGGCTGGACGTTCCGTATATCGCAAAGCTAAAAGAAGCGGCGGGCATCCCGCTGGTGCTCCACGGCGGCTCCGGCATCAAAAAGGAGTTCGTGCTGGGCGGCGTGAAAAGCGGCATCGCAAAGATCAACGTCGGCTCCGATCTCAGGCGCGCCTACCAGGTCGCGTTTGAAAAGAACGGCAGCGTTAAGGAGGCGCAGCAGGCGCTCTACGACACCGCGCGCGCGTTCATCCGCAATGAGCTGGAGATCGCGGACACCAAGGAGATCATCGGCTGACCGGTTTATATGAAAAAGGCGCGGCTGCGCCTTTTTTTGCGCCCTTTTCTGTCATTTTTGCGCGCAGGTTGTGCGCTTTTATAAAGAATGGTATCCTAATGGGCAGGTGGTATTCACCCGGAAAGGAGCGCGGCGTTTGCGGCGGCTGGTTCGGTTTTTGGCTCCCTTTAAAAAACAGATGATACTGGGCCCCCTCTTTAAGCTTACCGAGGCGGTCCTGGAGCTTTTGATCCCCCTGATGATGATGCGCGTCATAGACGACGGCGTCATGAAAGGGGATACGGCCTATATCTGGCGGATGGGCGGCAGCATGCTTGCGGTATCCGTCGTGGGCTTCGGCTGCGCGCTTTTGTGCCAGTACTACGCCTCGCTTGCGGCGCAGGGGGTGGGAACGAACCTGCGCAACGAGGCGTTCGGGCACATCAACCGCCTGTCCTTCGCGGAGCTGGACAGGTTCGGCACGCCTACGCTCATCAACCGCGTCACGGCGGATATCAACCAGCTGCAGTGGGCGGTGGCCATGCTCATCCGCCTGGTGCTGCGCGCGCCGTTTTTATGCGTCGGCGGGTTTCTTATGGCGCTGTGGATCGACGCGGAGCTTTCGCTTCTTATACTGGCCGTGATACTCGTATTCGGCCTGATCCTGTATCTCTCCACGGCGCGCGCGGTGCCCCTGTTCCGCCGCGTGCAGCAAAAGCTGGATGCGCTCTCCCGCGTGCTGCGGGAAAACCTTTCCGGCGTGCGGGTCATCCGCGCGTTCGCGCGGGTAAAGGGGGAGAACGAGCGGTTTTCGAAGGCTTCGGACGCGCACGCGGACGCTTCCGTCGCGGTCAGCCGCGTCGCGGCGCTGGTGAACCCGCTGACCTCCCTCATCATGAACGCGGGCATCCTGCTGCTGCTTTATTTCGGCGCCGTACGCGTCAACAGCAATACGCTGACAACCGGCGAGGTCATCGCGCTCATCAACTATGTCATCGATATTTTGGCCGCCATGCTGGTGGTCGCGAACCTCGTATCCGTGTTCACCAAGGCGGCGGCCTCGGCCGCGCGCGTCAACGAGCTGTTCGATACGCAGCCCTCCGTTGCGGACGGCCCGGGCGCTTCGCCTTCCCCGGACGCGCCGTTATTGCGGTTTGAGGCCGTTTCCTTCCGGTACGGGGACGCCGCGGCGGACGCGCTGGAGAATATCAGCTTTACGTTAAACAAAGGGGAAACGCTGGGCATTATCGGCGGGACGGGCGCGGGTAAAAGTACGCTCGCGAACCTCATCTGCCGGTTTTATGACGCCACGGAGGGCCGCGTGCTACTCTGCGGCGAGGACATCAAAAACTATGCGCTTTCTTCGCTTCGGAAGTATATCGGCGTGGTGCCGCAAAAATCCGTGCTGTTCAGCGGCACGCTGCGGGAAAACCTCCTTTACGGCAACGCGGAGGCTGCCGACGGGGCGCTTTTCGAGGCCCTGCGCGCCGCCCAGGCGGAGTTTGTTTTAAAGCTGCCGGAGGGCCTCGACACAAAAGTGCTGCAGGGCGGCGTCAATTTCAGCGGCGGCCAGAAACAGCGGCTGTGTATCGCCCGGGCTTTGGTTCAAAAACCCGCGCTGCTGATACTGGACGATTCTTCGAGCGCGCTTGACTATATGACGGAAGCCGCGCTCAGAAGGGAACTGAACCGGATAGGCGATATGGCGGTGGTGCAGATCACGCAGCGCGCCGCGAGCATATTGCACGCGGGCCGCATACTCGTGCTGGAGGACGGCGCGGTCGCCGGGCTGGGCACGCACGCGGAGCTGAAAAAAAACTGCCCGCTCTATCGGGAGATATTAAAATCGCAGGAGCTTGCGGGGGAGGAGAGCGCATGAAAAAAGCCCCCGCGCTCAACAAAGCGCTCCTGATGCGGCTGTACGGCTATGTGAAGAAGTACAGGCGCATGCTCGGCCTCGCGGTGCTTTTCGCATCCTTAGGCAGCGTGCTCGCGCTTACCGGCCCGCTTTTGATGGGGCGGGCGATCGACTACATCACAGGCCCCGGCCAAGTGGAGTTTGCGCCGATACTGCGCCTGATTGCCGTTATGGCGGCGCTCTATCTCGTGAGCGGCGTTTCCCAGTGGTTCATGCAGACGCTTTCCGCCGCGATCGCCGCCCGCACCGCCGCGGATATCAGGAAGGACGGCTTTTCGCGCCTTTGCGCGCTCCCACTCAACTATTTTGACAACCCCGCACACGGGGATACCATCAGCCGCTTTACCAACGACATTGACTTTGTGGCGGACGGGCTTTCCCAGGCCATCACGCAGCTGCTTGCGGGCCTGGTGACGCTTCTTGGCACGCTGGGGTTCATGCTTTCGCTTTCCGCGCCCGTCACGGCGGTGGTGGTGGTATTGACGCCGCTTTCCATCTGGGTGGCGGGCATGATCGTAAAACGCTCCACCCGCATGTTCCGCGAGCAGAGCCGGATATTGGGTGAGCTGAACGGCTACGTGGAGGAAATGGTGAGCGGCGGCCGCGTCGTCCGCGCGTTCGGGCGGGAAAAGGCCTCGGAAGCGCAGTTTTCCGAGATCAACGCAAGGCTTTATAAAGCGGGGCAGCTTTCGCAATTCTATTCCTCGCTTGCAAACCCATCCACGCGCCTAATCAACCACACGGTATATGTCTGCGTGGGCGTGCTCGGCGCGCTGCTGGCGGTGGGCGGTAACCTCTCCGTTGGCGCCATCGCGAGTTTTTTGACGTATGCGGTGCAGTTTTCCCGCCCCATCAACGAGATCACGGGCATCACCACGCAGCTCCAGAGCGCCGCGGCCTCACTGGAGCGCGTGTTCGCGCTGCTCGATACCCCGCCCCAGCGGCCGGACGCGCCGGAAGCGAAAACGGACGTACAGGCGCGCGGCAGCGTAGAATTTAGGGACGTAAGCTTTTCCTATCAGAAGGATTCCCCGCTGATCGAGCATTTTTCGCTGCGCGTCTCCCCCGGCCGGACGGTGGCAATCGTAGGCCCCACGGGCGCCGGCAAGACCACGATCGTCAACCTCTTAATGCGGTTCTATGAAATCGATTCCGGCGCGATTCTTTTGGACGGCGTCGATATCCGGGACATCAGCCGCGACGCGCTCCGGCGCTCCTTCGGCATGGTGCTGCAGGACAGCTGGCTGTTTTTTGGCACCGTGCGGGAAAACATCGCCTACGGCAGGCCGGACGCCACGATGGAGGAGGTGGAGCGGGCCGCCCGCGCCGCCCACGCGCACGGGTTTATCCGGCGTCTCCCGCAGGGGTACGATACCGTCATCGCCGAGGACGGCGGCAACATTTCCGAAGGCCAGAAGCAGCTATTGACCATCGCGCGGGCCATGCTTTCCGACCCGCCCATGCTGATACTGGATGAAGCCACAAGCTCCGTGGATACGCGCACAGAGCAGCGCATCCAGCGCGCATTCCTGGCGCTGATGCAGGGCCGCACCAGTTTTGTGATCGCCCACAGGCTTTCCACCATACGGACCGCGGACGTCATACTGGCCATGGACCAGGGGAAGATCGTGGAGATGGGCAGCCATGAGGAGCTGCTCAAAAAAGAGGGGTTCTATTTTAGGCTTTACAACAGCCAGTTTGCAAAATGATACTATTACGAGAATAATAAATAGGTGGTGATAAACATGGAACTGCCTAAACGGAAAAAGATACGGCTGAAAGGATATGATTATTCACAAAATGGCGCATATTTCATTACGGTATGCGTTAAAGACGGGTACGAGATGTTAGGTAAAGTTGCTGTAGGGCGCGCCGCCCCCGGCATACAATTATCGGAATACGGCATGATCGTGCATAAGGAAATAGAGGAAACGCCCTTGTATTACCAAGGCGTTATGATTGATAAATTCGTCGTTATGCCCAACCATATCCATATGATTGTTGCGATAAATCGTGAGAACGGCGCGCCTGGGGCGACGTGTATAGAGAACGGCGCGCCGAGGGCGATGTGTATAGATAACGGCGCGCCGAGGGCGACGCGCCCTACAGTATCGACTGTCATTACCGCATTGAAAAAGAAGGTCAATAAGATGATTGGTTTCTCTATTTGGCAAACATCTTACCACGACCACATCATACGCAGCGAACGAGAATATCAAAAAATATGGGAATACATCGATATGAATCCGTTAAAATGGGATGAGGATAGTTTTTATTCCGGCCCAGTAAAATGAGCATGTACAAAGCAGGGAGGCCAGAATCATTTTGGTTTGGGTGTCCCTGTTTTCATTACAATCTGTCAAGGATAGGAACAAGATGTTGAGTAATTTGTAGGGCGCGTCGCCCCCGGCGCGCCGCTGCTTTATGGTTCTTACCTTAACCTCCTGTACAGCGCCATGGCTTCTTCCGCGGGCCGTAAACCGCCGGTGGAGTCGGCCTCGCTTAATGAGCATGCCGCCGCGGCCGTGCCAAGCTCTATCGCCTCTTTCAAAGCGTAGCCCCGGTACGCGCCGTACAGCACACCGGAGCAGAACGCGTCCCCCGCGCCGACGGTGCCCTTGATGTACCCTTCGGGCAGGCGCAGGCCGTCCACCTCACAATAGGCGTTGGCCTCGTCCAGTCCGTAGCCGCCCTCCGGGCAGTGGATGACCGCCCAGGTGGAAACGCCCAGTTCCTTGAGCTTTGTAAGCGCGGCCTCCAGGTTTTCTTTCTGCAAATGCCCGTCTTCCGCGCGGAGCGGGATGCCCGTTGCGGCGCCCGCCTCCAGCTCGTTGATGATGCAGTAATCCGTGTACTTGAGCGCGGGCGGCACTAATCTTTTGGGCCGGTCGCTCGTTTCGCTCACGATATCGATGGAGGTTTTAATGCCGCGCTGCTTCGCGCTGTGCAATAGCCGCGCCATCTTGGTGCCGTACTCGGCGTCCTCCTGATCCAAAGCGTTGAGCAGCATGATATAGCCGATGTGCAAAAGGTCGCAGTCAAGGCTGTCCCAATCGATGCGGGTTTCGTCAAACAGCGCGCTCGCGCCGTAATAGGTGAAAAATGTGCGCTGCGTGGTGAGCGTATCGTTGACCACTATGGTGAACGACGTCTTGCCCTCCCGTTGGATGCGGGAATGATCGATATTCGGGAATTCTTTTAGCAGGGAGAGTATCAGCTCCCCGTCCTCGTCCGCGCCGACCATGCCGAGCGCGGTCAGCGGAAGCTTGGGGTCCAGCCTCGCCAGGTCGAATACCACGTTGCACAGCGCGCCGCCGGTGCTCTTTGATATGCCCTCCAGCATCACCGCCAGCTCTCCCGCCTTCGGGTAGCCGTCAATGGGATAGATATGGTCCACGATCATGTTCCCCGCGACGCAGATCCCCTTTTTCATAGCACCCATCCTTTTGCCGCGTTATTTCGCCGGGGGATATTCGTTGCACAGCAGGCGGAGAGGCAATTCGTCCTCCTCGATCTCCGGGAAGCGGCCCGCCCTGTCGTAGAAATTGTTGTCGTGCGTGTCGTCGTTGCACATGGAGACTTCCGTCACAAGCACGGTGCCGTGGCCTTTTTCGCCCCAGAAGCGGTGGAAGAGGCCCTGCGTCAAAGTGATGCCCTGGCCCGGCAGGAGCTTCAATTCATAGCCTGCGGGGTAGGTATGGGTTACGCCGTCCACGCTCACCGTCACGTCCGTATCGGCAAGCTGATCGTCCTTATCGGAGTTATAGAGCTTGATGATGAGGTTGCCGCCGCCGCGGTTGATGATATCCTCCATCTTGCTCCAATGGTAGTGCATGGGCGTGATCTGGTTTTCCCGCACCACCAGGTATTTTTCCGCGTAGGGCTTGGGGTACTTCTTGGGGTTCTTCTGGTTGCCGTTCCTGGTGGTCACTAAAAGCAGGCCGATTTTGTTAAAATCGCCCTCGCCGTAATCGGTGATGTCCCAGCCCAGCATGTTGTCGCGGATCTCGTCCGCCTCATGCCCCATATTCGCCCAGTCCTCCGGGGTCCAGTTGCAGAATGTGGGGAGGTGTACGTTTTGCTCTTTAAAAAAATCAAGCGTTTCGCGGATGATCGTATTGATTTCGGACCGTTTCATGTCTATGCTCCCTTTTTTGTTCTTGTGGGTTAAGGTTTCCGGCGGGGCCGGTATTATGCTTTGGATTTGGCCTGGTAGGTCGCGATGAGCACCGCGAACGCCATCAGGATGCCGCGTATGACATACTGCGTATATACGCTGATATTGAGTATCGTCATGCCGTTGATGATGACCCCCAGGAATATGATGCCGATCAGCGTCCCCCACGCCTTGCCGACGCCGCCCAGCATGCTCGTGCCGCCGATGACGACCGCGGAAATGACGTCGACCTCCCAGCCGCGCCCGAAGCTGAACGAGCCCGAAAGCACCTGCGCGCTGTTCATGAAGCCGCCCAGCACGCACATGAGCTGTACGGTGACGAACGCGACCGCCTTGGTCTTAAATACGTTGATGCCGGAAAGGCGCGCCGATTCCGGGTTGCCGCCCACGGCGTAGATGGAGCGCCCGGTGGTCGTGTAGTTCATAATAAAGAATATCACGACGAACACGAGCAGCAATATCACCGCGGGGATGGGGAAGCCCTGCACGCCGCCGATTTTGCCGGTGCCGAGGTAGACGAACCAAGCGGGGTACTGGTTCGCGATGGGGAAGCCCTCGCAGAGTATGCCCGCCAGGCCGTACAGCAGGTTCTGCGTGGCGAGCGTGACGATGAACGAGGGCATCCTGAACTTGTGCTCCGCAATGGCATGTACGACGCCCACGGCGGCAGCCGCCGCAAACGCGGCTAAGATTCCCAGAACCGCCGCGAGATTCACGCTCATGCCGGTGGCGGCGGGAAGGTCGCGGCAGAACCGCGCCACGATGACGCCCGCGAGCGCCACGGTGGAGCCTATGGAAAGGTCGATCATGCCGCATATGATGACCATCGTCATGCCGAACGCGATCACGCCCTTTAACGAGACGTTCCGCAGTATGTTCATCCAGTTGCCCACCGTCATGAAGGACGGGCTTGCAAGCCACATGCCCACCACCAGGATCACAAGCAGCACCTCTATGATGTGATCCAGAAGAAAATTCCTCGCCTTTTTGTTCTGCAGCATTACTCCGTTACCTCCATGCTCATGGCATATAAGCTTTCAATATTGATTTTGCGCGGTCTGTTTTGCAGCATTATTCCGCTGCCTCCATGCTCATGGCATACAGGCTTTCAATGTTGGTTTCGTCCGGGCTGACCTCGCCGGTGATGCGCCCGCCGCGCATGATGAGTATCCTGTGGCAGACCTCCAGCAGCTCTTCAAGCTCAGAGGAAACGAATATGGTGGAAATGCCTTTTCTGGACTGTTCCCACATGATTTCAAATATCTGCTGCTTTGCGGAAACGTCGATCCCGCGCGAAGGCTCGTCGTACATCATGATATCCGGCTCCGTGTTGAGCCAGTTGCCTACGACGACCTTTTGCTGGTTGCCGCCCGAAAGCGAATTTGCGGAATTTTTTGCGTCCGGCACCTTGATCTGCAGGTCCCGTATCTGCGCGCTTGCGGCGTCAAGGCGCTTTTTTTTGCTTTCCACCCAACCGTTAGAGAGACGGTCCATGCTCGCGTAGCAGAGGTTGTCGTTGATAGAGTGGATCAAAACCAGCCCCTCCGCCTTGCGGTTTTCGGGCGTCAGGCCCAGGCCCGCTTTTTTCATGGAGATGGGGGAGGCCCGGCGCGGCGCTTTTTTGCCCTTTACGATGATCTCGCCGGAGGTATACGGGTCAGCGCCGAATATGCTCTTCAACAGCTCCGTCCTGCCGGAGCCGAGCATCCCCGCGATGCCCAATATCTCGCCTTTTTTGAGCGTAAAGGAAATGTCCTCGAATTTGCCCGCGCGGGTCAGATGCCGCACCTCCAGCACCGTTTCGTCCCGCACCTTTAAATCGTCGGGCCGCTGCTTGATGGCGACGTCGCCGAACATCATGTGGAGGATGCCGCGGTCGTCGATCTCGCTGGTGTTGGCGGAGCCTATCAAAAATCCGTCCCGCAGCACCGTCACGGTATCCGCGATCTTCGGGATCTCGTGCAGCTTGTGCGAAATATAAATGATGATAACGTCCTGCTTTTTGAGCTCGCGTATGGCCTCGAACAGGGAGGCGACCTCATGGGCCGCGAGCGCGGAGGTGGGTTCGTCCAGCATGAGCACCTTGGGGTTGTAGCTCATGGCCTTGGTGATTTCCACCACCTGGCACTGCCACATGCTCAGCCGCGACACGCGCTCCTTCGGGTCGATGTCCACCTTCATGCGTTTGAGCATGTCCGCGGCCATCCGGTGGGCCGTCCGCCAGTCGATCACGCCGTTCTTCTTGGGCATGCGGCCTAAAAATATGTTTTCCGTCACGGTAAGCCCCGGCACCAGGCTCATTTCCTGGTACACGACGGCGAGCCCCTTCGCGTACGCCTCGGACGGGCTGTTGAAGCTCAGCTTCATATCGTCCAGGAACATGTCCCCGGAGGTGGGGGCGACCACGCCTGCGAAGCATTTGACCAAAGTGGATTTCCCCGAGCCGTTCTTGCCCAGCAGCGCGTGCACCTTGCCGCTGTCAAAGCTTACGGAAACGTCGTTGAGCGCAACGCATCCCGGATATTCCTTTATAAGGCTCTTCGTTCTGAGTACGGCCATGTTTGATCCGCCTTCCAAAAGATAAATCACATAAGTATTATGG
>DATMXR010000031.1:0-6385 GCA_035561315.1 Feifaniaceae bacterium | reverse complement strand
GGAAAAGGAGGAACACATGCAAGACGCCACCCTTGTGTTATCGAACGGCCGGACGTTTAAAGGGAAACGCTTTGGCGCCTCAGGATCTCCCACCGGCGAGCTGGTGTTCACCACCAATATGTGCGGCTATGTGGAAACGCTCAGCGACCCGAGCTATTACGGGCAGATCGTGCTGCAGACATTCCCGCTGATTGGCAACTATGGCATGATACCGGCGGATATGGAAAGTCGCAAAAGCTTCGTGACCGCCTATATCGTGCGGGAATGGTGCGCGGAGCCTTCTAATTTCCGTGCGGGCGGCACGGTGGACGCGTTTTTGAAGGAACAGGGCATCCCCGGGCTCTATGGCGTAGACACGCGGGAGATCACAAAAATCATACGCGAGACCGGCGTGATGAACGCCCGCATCGTGGACGAGGTGACAAAAGAGAGCTTTGACGGGCTTTCGGAGTTCGCGATCAAAAACGCCGTCGCTTCCGTCAGCGGCACCGGCCCCCGGCTCTATCCCGCCGCGGGGGAAAAGCGCTTCCGCGTGGCGTTACTCGATTGCGGGGCCAAACGCAACATCATACGCGAATTATGCAAGCGGGGCTCTGAGGTGCTGGTATTGCCTTATAACACCCCTGCGGAGGCGCTGCTTTCCCACAGGCCGAACGGCGTGATGTTATCGAACGGTCCCGGCGACCCGGCGGAAAACACGGGCGTCATCCACGAAATCAAAAAGCTGTTAGGCCGCGTGCCCATATTCGGCATCTGCCTGGGGCATCAGCTCTTGGCGCTCGCGAGCGGCGGGAAAACCGAAAAGCTCAAGTACGGCCACCGCGGCGCGAACCAGCCCGTGCGGGACATTGAAACAGGCCGCGTGTACATCACCAGCCAGAACCACGGCTACGCCGTGATCGGCGAAAGCCTTGCCTGCTGCGGCGCGAAGCTCAGGCTGCACAACGCGAACGACATGACCTGCGAGGGCGTGGATTACCCGGATATCGGGGCGTTCTCCGTGCAGTTCCACCCGGAGGCCTGCGCAGGCCCGCAGGATACGGGGTTTCTGTTTGACCGCTTCTTTGAGCTTATGGGAGGGAAACTATGCCTTTGAACGAAAGCATCAAAAAAGTGCTGATGATCGGCTCGGGGCCCATCGTGATCGGCCAGGCGGCCGAGTTCGATTACGCGGGCGCGCAGGCGTGCAGCGTATTGAAGGACGCGGGCGTGAACGTGACGCTCGTCAACTCCAACCCCGCCACCATCATGACGGACAAGACACTGGCGGATGAAATTTATTTGGAGCCGCTCACCGTCGCCACATTAAAGCGCATCATCGAAAAGGAGCGTCCGGACAGTCTCTTAGCCTCTCTGGGCGGGCAGACGGGGCTCACGCTCGCCATGCAGCTCCATAAGGAAGGGTATTTAAGCCGCATGGGCGTACGCCTTCTTGGCACAAACGCGGAGGCGATAGACAACGCCGAGGACAGGCAGCTGTTTAAGGATACGATGCAGAGTATCGGCCAGCCCGTCATCCCCTCCGAGATCGCAAACGACGTCGATACCGCGCTTAACATCGCCGCGCGCATTGCCTACCCCGTCATCATCCGCCCGGCGTTCACGCTGGGGGGCGCGGGCGGCGGCGTCGCTTACGCGGAGGAGGAATTAAGGACAATCGCCGCGAACGGCCTGCTGCTCTCCCCAATCACGCAAATATTGGTGGAAAAGTACATCTACGGCTGGAAGGAGATCGAGTTTGAGATCATGCGGGACGGCAACGACAACTGCATCGCCGTCTGCTCCATGGAGAATTTCGACCCTGTGGGCGTTCACACGGGGGACAGCATCGTCATCGCCCCCGCCGTCACGCTTTCCGATAAGGAATTTCAGATGCTCAGGAGCGCGTCGCTTTCCATTATCCGCGCATTGAAAATCGAGGGCGGCTGCAACTGCCAGTTCGCGCTGAACCCATCTAGCTTTGAATACGCGGTGATCGAGGTCAACCCGCGCGTGTCCCGCTCCTCGGCTTTAGCCAGCAAGGCGACGGGCTACCCGATTGCCAAGGTGGCGACAAAAATTGCTCTGGGGTATACGCTCGATGAAATCAAGAACGACATCACGGGCAGGACGTGCGCCTGCTTTGAGCCGACGCTCGATTATGTGGTGCTGAAGGTGCCCAAATGGCCGTTCGACAAATTCGTGCACGCCAGCCGGAAACTCGGCACCCAGATGAAGGCCACGGGCGAGGTCATGGCGATCGCGCCTTCCTTTGAAATGGCGATCCTAAAGGCGGTGCGCGGCGCGGAGATTTCGCTCGATACGCTGAACCTCCCGAGCCTGGCGGGGACGGATATACGGGAACGGCTCAAAACTGCCGACGATCAGCGCCTGTTTACCGTGTTCGCCGCGCTCAAAGCGGGCGTTCCGGTGGACGAACTGTTCGAAATCACAAAGATCGACCGCTGGTTTTTGTACAAGCTCAAAAAGCTTGCGGACTTTGAGCTTGCGGCGGAAGGAAAACCGCTGGACACGGAAACGTACCTTGCCGCCAAGCGGCTCGGATACACGGACAAGGCGCTCTTGCGGCTTACGGGCCATCCGCTGCCGGAGCATCGGAACGCGGTGTACAAAATGGTGGATACCTGCGGCGCGGAATTTGACGCACAGACGCCCTACTTTTATTCCACATACGACGATACGTGCGAATCCCGCGCCATTAAGCGCACAGGAAAGCCGCGCGTCATCGTGCTGGGCTCGGGGCCCATCCGCATCGGCCAGGGGATAGAGTTCGACTATTCCTCCGTCCACTGCGTGCGCACGCTGCGGGCTTTGGGCTACGAGGTGACGCTCATCAACAACAACCCGGAGACCGTGTCCACGGATTTTTCCACCGCCGACCGGCTCTATTTTGAGCCTCTGACGGAGGAGGACGTGCTGCATGTCATCGAGGTGGAGCGGCCCATCGGCGTGGTCGTGGCGTTCGGCGGGCAGACGGCCATCAAGCTGACGCGCTTTCTTTCCGCGCGCAACATCCCCATATTGGGCACGAGCGCAAACAGCATAGACACCGCCGAGGACCGCGAGCGGTTCGACGCGCTCCTGGAGCGCTTTCACTTCAAGCGCCCGGCGGGCGTCGGCGTAAAAACCATGGAGGAGGCGCTCTTAGCCGCGGAGCGCCTGGGCTACCCCGTGCTGGTGCGCCCTTCCTACGTGATCGGCGGGCAGAACATGACGATCGCCTACGCGGAGGAGGACGTGCGCGCGTACATGTCCCTGATACTCTCGCAGGGCATAGACAACCCGGTGCTGGTGGACAAATACATGATGGGCACGGAACTGGAGGTGGACGTCATTTCGGACGGGCGCGACGTGCTCATCCCCGGCATCATGCAGCATATCGAGCGCGCGGGCGTACACTCCGGCGACTCCATTGCGGTGTACCCGCCCTACAATGTAAGCGACACCATGCTTGCGACAATCATAGACTGCTCGGAAAAGCTGGCGCTCGCGTTAGGCACCAAGGGGCTTGTGAACATCCAGTACCTGATCTACCACAATGAGCTGTATGTCATAGAGGTCAACCCCCGCGCCTCCCGCACCATTCCCTACATCAGCAAGGTAACGGGCGTGCCCATGGTGGAGCTTGCCGCGAAGGTGATGGTGGACTGCCGGTTAAAGGACCTCGGCTACGGCACGGGGCTGTATAAGACCCCACCGTATGTGGCCGTGAAGGTGCCGGTGTTCTCATTTGAAAAGCTCAGCGACGTGAACGCCGCTTTGGGGCCGGAAATGAAATCCACAGGCGAGGTTCTGGGCGTGGGGAAGACATTGGAGGAGGCGCTCTACAAAGGGCTGCTTTCCGCGGGCTTCCGCATCCCCTCCTCCGCCTACGAGCGGCGCGGCGGCGTGTTCATCAGCGTGAACAAGCAGGACCGGTTCGAGATATTGCCGCTCGCTAAGACGCTCAGCGACCTTTCCATGCAGCTTTACGCCACGCCCGGCACCGCGCGGGATATCGAACGCCTGGGCATCGACGTGGAGCGCGTGAACCCGCTCTGCGTGGACGACGGCATACTGGAGCTGCTGGAAAGCGGAAAGCTCAGCTACATCGTGTTCACCGGCAACGGAGAAAAGGCGGAGGTGCAGGATTATATCCGCCTGCACCGGCGCGCGCTGCAGCTTGGCGTGGCGGTTTTAACCTCATTAGATACCGCGAACGCGCTCGCCTCCATCATCGCAAGCCGCTTCAACGAGCGCAACACGGAGCTTGTGGATATCAACCGCCTGCGCGCTTCCCGGCAGAAGCTGCACTTTTATAAGATGCAGGGCACCGGCAACGACTGCATCGTGCTCGATAACCGGGACAACGCACTATCCTGCCCGGAATCTCTCGCCATACGGCATGCCGACCGTCACTTCGGCATCGGCGGCGAAGGGCTGACGCTCATCGAAAATTCAGCCGTGGCGGACGCGAAGATCCGCATGTTCAACCAGGACGGCAGCGAGGGCAAAATGGCGGGCAACTCCATCCGCTGCGTGGGGAAGCTTTTATACGACCAGGGCATTGTCAAAAAGGACCGCCTGTCCATCGAAACGCCGAGCGGCGTCCGGCAGTTAAAGCTGTACCTGTTCGACGGGAAGGCGCGCTCCGTGGAGGTGGATATGGGCAAAGCCTCGCTGCACCCAAACGACCTCCCCGCGCTGTTTCCCGGGGAGCGCGTGGTGGGCGCGCCTTTTTATGCGGCGGGCAAGACCTGGAACATTACGCTTGTGAGCGTGGGCAACCCGCATTGCGTGGTGTTCTGCGAGCGGGTGGACGCCATAGACATCGGCCGCGTCGGCCCGCAGTTCGAGCACGCGCCCGAATTCCCGGAGCGCGTCAACACCGAGTTTGTGCGGGTGGTCAACCGCCGTACGCTCAAAATGCGCGTGTGGGAACGCGGCAACGGCGAAACCTGGGCCTGCGGCACCGGCGCGTGCGCCGCGGCGGTGGCGGCGGTGGAAAACGGCTACTGCGAAAGGGATGCGGATATCACCGTGAAGCTTGCGGGCGGGGATCTTGTGGTGAAGTATACTGGGGAAGCGGTGTACTTGACCGGCAACGCGAGCTTGGTGTACGAGGGGGATGTGGAGTACTGACGGAATGAATAGTGGATAATGAATAATTGTGGTGAAAATTCTTTGCGGAATTTCTTGGAATGTTACCCTTTGGCTCAGGCCGTCCTTGTCAAAGGGAGAGGACCGCGCCAGCGGTGGAAGGATTCCATCCAGAACGTATGGATCATTTCGGGGACGGAGATTTAGAAAAGTATCCAGCTTTGTGGTATAATGACAGACATACATTGCCGTTTGAGACATTCACGATCGGGTGTCCCCGAATGGCCAAACATGGAGGCTTCCCCGTGGAACTTTCCCTTACGACCTACCTGATCGTCTGCCCGCTGGTATTCCTGGCGGGCTTTGTCGATTCCATCGCGGGCGGAGGCGGGCTGATTTCTCTGCCAGCGTACCTGCTGGCGGGGCTGCCCGCGCACGAGACGCTCGGCACGAACAAGACGGCCATGAGCATAGGCACGTTCACCGCCGCGCTCAAATACCTGAAGGCCGGGCAGATCGATTGGCGCGTCGCCCTTCTTTCCGCCGCGGCCTCATTCGTGGGCGCCATGGGCGGAAGCACTTTAAGCCTGATGATACCGGAGCAGACGCTTAGAATCGTGATGCTCGCCATACTCCCGGCGGTGGCGCTGTTTTTGCTTGTAAAGCGCAACTTTGGAACCGCGTCCGGTACCGGCCGGGAGCTGAGCCGCCGCAGGACCGCGGCGGCTTCTATTCTCATCGGACTTGTGATAGGCTGTTACGACGGGCTCGTGGGTCCCGGGACCGGGACGTTTTTGATCCTCGCGTTCAGCGCGTTCCTGGGCTTTGATCTGTTGAAATCCTCCGGCTGCGCAAAGGTGGCGAACCTGATGTCCAACATCGCGTCCATGATCGTGTTTCTCATAAACGGGAAGGTGCTGTTTCTTTTGGCGATTCCCGCTGCGGCGTTCGCTTCCGCAGGCAACTATTTTGGAGCAAAGCTCGCGATCAAGGGCGGGGCCAAATATGTCCGCTATACGGTGTTCGTCGTCATAGGCCTCCTGATCGTCAAAATGGCTGTGGATTTACTCTAAGAGGTTGTGTTGTTTTAAGCCTCCCTCATCAAAGGGAGCCGAATAACGCTTTCACGGTAATCAATGAAAAATACGGGAATGCCACGTATTTCTTAGTACAACTTTCCCTTTGGGCAGGAATTCATAAAAGGTCCCTTTCTGAAGTGTTACGCTCCAAAACGGATCTTTTGATTCTGAAGGGGCTGTCGTGCTAAGCGGCAGGTCTAGGTAAGAAAAACGAGCCGCGGCAGTAG
>DATMXR010000030.1:0-2650 GCA_035561315.1 Feifaniaceae bacterium | reverse complement strand
CGGCAGGTATTTTTTATAAGAAGATTTTATGGTTTGACAAACCGATAAAGAAAAGACGGCGAGTCTTGAAAGGCGCTTTTGCGTCACCATGATTCGCCCGGCTGCATCTGCGGCTGCAGCGTAATAAACGCATAGCGTCCCTCGATTTTTTCCAGGATTCTTTCCATAATCAGCCGGGCCGCCTGCGCGCCGATCTCCACGGCGGGCTGGACGACCGAGGAAATACGCGGAGAAATCAGGCCGGTATCGTCGATGCAGTCGAACGCCGCCACCGCCATATCCTCCGGAATCCGGTACTCGCTTTCGCGCAGCGCGCGGATCGCCCCGTAGGCCATATAGTTGTTTGCAACCACCACCGCCTCCGGGCGCCGCGGCAGCATCAGAATCCGGCACATCTGCTCATATCCCGATTGCATTTTGAAATCGCCTTCCCCTATCCAGCTTTCCGCCGCCGGGATACCGGCGCCTTCGAGCGCCTGCTGATACCCCCTCAAGCGGTCAATGCCCGTGCTTTGATTGAGCGGACCCGCGATCATACCGATCTTTTTGTACCCGCGCGCCAGCAGTTCCTGCGTCAGGCGCCTGGCGGCGGCGATATTGTCTATGGATACGCAGTCTGCGCCGGAAAAGTCCGGCAGGATATTGTCGAAGCAGACCACCGGAACGCCCGTGGATACATAGCTTTGCAAAAGCTCCTCATTCTTTCCAATGGACGCAATGACAAGCCCGGATATCTGTTTTTTGAGCAGCAGCTTCAGGGCGTCCTCCTCGCGCTCCGTGCTTTCGTCCGTATTGCAGACCAGCGCGGAATAGCCATACTCGCGGCAGACCGATTCCACGCCCTTGATTACCGCCGAGTAATAAGTATTCGTGATATCCGGAATGATAATGCCGATTGTTTTCGCATCTTTCAAGCGCAGGGACCTGGCGACCTCGTTGGGCTCGTACGCATGCTCCCGCAGGGCGCGCTGCACCATCTGCCTGGTGTGCGGGTCCACCCGGTCCCTGCCGTTCACGACTCTTGAGATCGTGGAAACGGACAGGCCCAGCTCCTTTGCGATATCCGTCAGCTTTACCATCTGCGCACCTCTGCCATTCATTTCTAAAGTAAAAACGTTATTATGTTTGCCTTTACCCAGTATGCATGATGTGATGCATATCCGTCAATAGCGTTGTCCGGCTTTCACCGCAATAAAAATCGCGGACGATGCCCCGGAGGTTCCTTTATTTCTCAAACCGGAACGTATACAGATAAGCCGTATACAAATGCGCCCTGTCCTCTCCAAAGAGCGCGCTCAGGCCGCCAATCAGCCGCCGTTCTTCCTCCGTGGGCGCCGAATACCAATGAAATACGAACGGGTTGTGATACCCGCACAGCTTGCATAGCGTATCGATATCGTTCCGCGCGAAGAATGATTTTACTTCCCGGCCGAGCCGGTCCCCTTTCGCGTACCGCCATGACCCGCGCAAAAGGTTTTCAACGGCTTTATGGTGCATGACGTTCTGCGCCTCGCCTATGAGTATGCCGCCTTTTTTGAGATACCTCTTCAGCCCGCCCAGATATTCTTCCGGCCGCACAAGAAGCTCCGCGTAATTGCCGATCAATATGCAGTCGAAATACTCTTCCGGAAAATCAAGCGGGAGCACGCCCACGGGCGCGTTGACTACGGTCCCGACCCGTTTTGCGATGCGCGCCTTTCCTATGCCCGGCTCCACGCCGAAAAGCGCCGCGTTGGGATGGGCCTTTTTGATTTTCAGCAGCGTCGCGCCTATGCCGCAGCCCAGCTCCAGCACCCTGAGAGGCTTCTCCGGACGATAGTCCGGAAGCAGGCGGAGGGACGCGAAGCGGATATCATCGAAAGCGAACGCCGAAAACCCCCATTTTTGGAAGAAAAGTGCGCGATTTTTATGGAGGACCGGGTAAAACCGATCGAGGTCCTTGCGGAACTGCGACCCGAGATAATGGTGGATAAAGCAATCGTGGCAGAGCATCAGCCGGTACCCCGCGGTCAATATCCGCAGGCAATAATCGTTATCCTCCACATAGCCGGGCGAATACGCTTCATCCAGCAGGCCGATCTCGCCAATCACCTTTCTTTTGATCAGGATGCAGAAGCCGATCAAAAACAGTTTTTCTTCCCAGCGGCCGCTGTCCGAGCGGTTGTTTTCCTCCGCCAGCCGCTGCATGGCTTCAAAATCGTCCCCATAGTTCAGTTCGGCAAGCTGCAGGTTTTCGTTATGGTTGCAGACCGCGCCGCAGGCGCCGATATCCTCCGCGCTGTACAGGCACGTTTGCAGGTTTTCGAGCCACCTTGCGGTCACGACGGTATCGTTATTTAAAAGCAGGATGTCGCTGCCCGGCTCCGCGAGCGCTATGCCCATGTTGCACCCCTTGGGAAAGCCCGCGTTTTCGTCGTTTAAGAGGAGCTTGATATCGCGCTGGGTTTTGAGCCATTCGCGGGTGCCGTCCGCGGAGCCGTTGTCCACGACGATCAGCTCGTAGCTGCCCTCTGCCGTATGCTTCCTGACGCTTTCTATGCAGTCCTGATTGTATTTCAAATTGTTGTACGTCAATATGACGATTGCGGTTTTGTTCATTGTTCCCCCATGGGCGGCCAGCCGGATATTCTTTTATGTTATACTATGTATC
>DATMXR010000029.1:0-8043 GCA_035561315.1 Feifaniaceae bacterium | reverse complement strand
ATTTATGATAATCCCAAATGAATCCAGCTGGCAAGCAAAGAATGAAATTCCGATATATGACAGAACGTTTCAGGATAGTAAAATCCCCGGCCGTATTTCAGGCCGGGGATTTTTTGTGATATTGATTTTGAAGCTCGTCCGTTTAGAAGACACGGAAGCCCGCCACAAAGTGGCTCTTCCAGTAAGAGGAGCTTTGGATGGTGCTGCCCGTGATGCGGACCTTTCCTTCGCTCGAGGAGGCGTCTATCATTTTGCCGTTCCCCAGGTAGATGCCCACATGCCCCTTGAAGCTGACGATATCGCCGCGCTTTAAATCGTTCATGCTGGAGATGCGCTGGTACTTCGTCGTCTTCTGCCACGCGGAGGAGGTCATATACCCCTGCTTGACGCCCGCCTGGTTGAGGCACCAGTATACGAAGCCGGAGCAATCGAATTTATCCGGGCCCTTGCCCGCGCGCACATACCTGGAGCCTAGCTTGGATTGCGCGATGGCGATGAACGATTCCACGTTCGCGCCTTTCGGGATGGAACCGCTGCTGCCGGAAGAGCTTGAGCCGGAGCTTGAGCCCGAGGAGCCGGAACTGCCGCTTGAGCCGGAAGACCCGGAACTGCCGGAGCTTGAACTGCTGGCCTTTTTGGCGTCCGAGGACATCAGCACGTTCATGGTATGCTTGCCGACCTTACCGTCCGCGGAAAGACCGTTGCGCTCCTGGAACGCGCGCACGGCGCTTTCCGTACCGGAGCCGAAGTAACCGTCCGCGGTTTTCAGGTAATTGAGCTCCTTCAGGCGCTTCTGGACGTTTTCCACATCGGAGCCCTTCATGCCGATCATCAGGGCGTTGGCCTGCGCGTCCGAGGACATCAGGTATTCGATGGTCTGCGGGCCAAGGTAACCGTCCGCGATCAGGCCCGTGCGCTCCTGGAAGCGCCGCACGGCGTTTTCCGTATCGTCGCCGTACTTGCCGTCCGCATCGGTGGTGAGATAGCCAAGCTTTTTGAGCTTGTTCTGATACGTGCGGAGCTTTTCGCTCACCTCGCCGCGCTCAAAATAATTCGCCTTGGCGTCCTCGCTGTATAAAAGCTCTCGCGTCTGCTCGCCGACCTTGCCGTCCGGGTAGAGTCCGTTGCGTTCCTGGAACTTCTTTACGGCGGCTTCCGTCTCGGTCCCGAAGTATTCGGTCGCTTTGTCCAGGTACCCGAGTTCGCGCAAACGGATCTGGAGCTCTTTGACGTCGTGATCCTCAATGCCTATGGAAATGACGTATTTCTGCGCCTGGTCGGACATTAAAAGCTCATAGGTTTCCATGCCGACGCAGCCGTCTATGGTAAGCTCATGCTGGCGCTGGAACAGCTTGACGGAGCTCTTGGTGATGGGGCCGTACTTGGTCGTGGGTTCATCCCAGTCCATATAGCCAAGCTCCATCAGGCGCTCCTGGATCTCCGCCACCACGGGCGCTTCCATGCCTTCCTTGATTACGGTGTTGCTCGGATGCGGCTCGGGCGTGGGAACGGGCGGCGTGGGCGTAGGCACGATGCCGGACGCGGAAGCGACGTCCTGCCCCGCGCTGAGCGCATACGCGCCGACTTCCATGACAATGCCGGGCGGCGTGGGCGAAGCGGAAGGCGGCAAAGCCTCCGCCTTGCTGCCGGAGCCTATGAGAAGGGCGGCCGGTATGCCTATGACGATCAAAAGAAATGCTCCCAATACCGAGAGAGCGCGGGGGGAACGCCTTTTTACCTGGACGGCAAACGCGCCGATAAAGCTGCGCATACGCGCCGACGCCGCATGCATCCTGACGCGCGTTGCGCGGGAAAGGATACGGCTTCCAGTGATGCGTTTTGCGTTTCCGGCCGCGCCGCGCGCCGTTGCGGGCGCGAGCGCTGGCCGGCGCTTCGTTTGTCGATTCATGTAACCTTCCGATTCTTCGCGCAAAAGAAAGCGCGGTACTTATGGGTATTATATCATCTCAGGAACGATTTTGCGTGAATAATTATTGAATTCCTGCCCATGTCATACCCGTATAAACATCAGCCGGTACCATATATATACGCTCACAGGCGCATTTAAGTGAATGCTGCGGCTAGTAGTCTATGTCCCCCCCGCCCGCGCGGGCGTCGTAACCGTCCAGAAAGCTGTGGACGCCGTATTCATCCCGGTAGCTGATGACGGTGGCAAGGTTGATGTTTTCCACGCTCGCGAATATGTTCTGCTCGATCTTGGGGTTGATTTTTCGGAAGGATCTGATGAGTTCCTTCATCTCCTGGCGCTTTCCGCCGCCGCCGTTGTCCCCCAGCACGCAGTTTTCCGTAAACCGGCAGGCGCACTGGATAAACTGCAGCTCGTTGTACCTGCACCAGCGGCGGATATCCTCCTCCTTCACAAGGTACATGGGGCGTATCAGCTGCATTTTGGGGTAGTTCGTGCTGTGGAGCTTGGGCATCATGGTGCGGACCTGCCCGCCGTAGAGTATGCTCATGAGTATGGTCTCTATGACGTCGTCAAAATGGTGGCCGAGCGCGATCTTGTTGCAGCCCAGAGCCTCCGCGCGGCTGTAAAGCGCGCCGCGCCGCATCCTTGCGCAAAGGTAACAGGGAGATTTTTCTTCATCCGCCACGATGTCGAATATATCCGTTTCAAATATACGTACGGGAAGCCCCAAAATCGCGGCGTTGTCCTCCACGCGCCGCCGGTTCTCCCTGTTGTAGCCGGGGTCCATCACAAGAAATTCAAGTTCGAACGGCACGCGGCCGTGGCGCTGGATCTCCTGCATGCATTTCGCCATCAGCATCGAATCCTTGCCCCCGGAAATGCACACGGCGATTTTATCGTTTTCCTGTATCAGCTCATACCGGCCCGCGGCAAACGCGAAATTGCGCCAGATCTCCTTGCGGAACTTTTTGATGATGCTCCGTTCGATTTCCTGCAGCCTGTCCATTACTTCCTCCCGATCTCCCGATAGCAGGCGTCAAACGCCGCAAGGAACGCCCCGATATCCTCTTCCGTCGTCCAGCGGCCGAGACTCACCCGCAGCGTGGAAAGCGCAAGCCTGCGGTCCTTCGTGAGCGCGAACACGGGCCGTGAGACCGCCTTTGGCGCGGTGCAGGCGGATTTGCCGGAAAGCGTAAAGCCTCTTTGCTCCAGCGCTTCCAGGAATAATACGGCGTCCCGCCCCGGTACGCTCATGTTCAGGAGAAAGGGCAGCGCGTCCACGGGACTGTTGATTAAGACGTCCGGGTATTGCTTCAGGTGCGCGCGCAGGCGTGCGTTCTGGGCGCGCGCCCGCTCCAGGTTTTGCTCCAGCTCCGCAAGGGCAAATCTAAGCGCCTCCTCCATGGAGACGATCAGCGCGAGCGCGGGCGAGCCGCTGCGGTAAGCAGTTGTGCTGCGCCCGCCGTGCATCTGCGGCTCCAGCAGCAGGTCCGGCCTTTTTATCAGCGCGCCGACGCCGTTTAGGCCGTAGAACTTGTGCGGCGCAAAGCTGATGAGGTCCGCCCGCGATAAGGAAACGGGGATCTTCCCCACCGCCTGCGTGGCGTCCACATGGAACGCCGTGTTGGGATGGCGCTCCTTTAAAAAGCCGCCGATCGTATCGATATTTTGTATGACGCCAAGCTCGCCGTCCGCGTAGCAGCAGGAAAACAGCACGGTATCCGGGCGAAGGAGGGCAGCAAGATGCGCCATGTCTATTTTTCCGTCCGGCAGGAGGTTTACATAGTCCACCTCATAGCCCGCGGCCTGCAGCGCGCCCGCCGCCCCGTGGACGGAGGAATGCTCCAAAAACGTGGTGACGATGTGCTTGCCCCGTCCCCTGCAATGCTGCGCGATGCCCTTGATTGCGAGGTTGTTCGACTCCGTGGCGCCCGAGGTGTAGATAAGCTCCCAGCCGGGCAGGTTCAGAAGCTCCAGTATATGCGTTGTGCTTTTTATTAGCCGCGCCGCCGCCTGCTTCCCGGGTCCGTGCGGGGAATTGGGATTTGCGGGGTAGGCTCTGGCCGCCTCGCAAAAGGCGGAAAGCACCTCCTCCCGCACGGGGGTGTTGGCGGCATAATCAAGATACGTCATAAAGAAACGCGCCTTCTCCTTAAACGGCCCCGCCGCAAAATCAAATTGCGGCGGGGCTTTTAACAATAGTATAGCGTCGGACGGCGCGCTTGTACAGGGTTTGCGCGATAGAAAGGCTATTCGTACCGCAGCGCCTCGATGGGGTCGAGCCGCGCCGCCTTGTTGGCGGGGTAATAGCCGAAGAACACGCCGATCCCCATGGAGAACCCGACCGCGATCAGTATGGACTGCACGTCCGGCACCGCCGCGGCCCCGATGAGCGAACTTCCGAAATACCCCAGTATGCCGCCCAGCACCACGCCGATCGCCCCGCCGATCATGCAGACGATCGTGCTTTCCACCACGAACTGGACGCGGATGTTCCCGTTTGTGGCCCCCAGCGCCTTTCGCGTGCCGATCTCCCGCGTGCGCTCGGTGACCGAAACCAGCATGATGTTCATCACGCCGATGCCTCCCACCAAGAGGGAAATGCCCGCGATGACCGAAAGCGCGACGCTGATCGTGCCCATTACGCTCTCCACCTGATCGAGCACGTTCTCCATGCTCATGGCCGATGTGCGGAACTTCTCGTTCCTTTCATAATAGCGGTTGAAGAAGCTCTCCAGATGGGAAACGAACCCGGCCGTATCCTGGGTGTTTTTCGTGGTGACGACAAGATAATCGTACCCTTCGGGCGAGCTGTTCATGCGCTTGACGGTCGTGACGGGCAGCAGCAGGTCCGTGGAAATATCCTTTTCGTTGGCGGTGGAAAAGGACATGCCGGTCTGCACGTATTTGTAAACGCCTACGATATTGAACGTATAGGCTTCGCTGCCCGCGTTCACCTTGAGTTCTTCCCCGAGCGCAGCCTGGAGATTGCCCCCGAACATGTTGTTCACGAGCTTGTCGGATACCACGGCGGAGTTTCTCATGCCGTCCATATCCCGCTGTGTGATTGTGCGCCCGGCCACGATCTCGATGTTGTTCCCTACCGTATAGTAATCGTTCACGCCGGATATGCTGACGTTCGCATACAGCCTGCCGTCCTGCGCGCGGCCCCTGCCGGCGGATTCCATCGTGCTGACGCCCGCGATTTCATTCGGATAGCGCTCCAGCAGATTTTCCACCATCTCGTCGGTCAGGCGGCTGTCGTCGTCCGGCATGGCGGGCTGTGCGGGCATGCCGCCGAACTGACTGGCGGAGGTATCCTTGCTTTGCAGATATACATAGATGTTGGTCGCGCCCAGGGACCCCATGGACTCCGTGATGGCGCCGCTCAAAGAATTCCCAACAGTCAATATGCCGATGACGGACGCGATGCCTATGATGATGCCGAGCATGGTCAAAAGCGCGCGCATCTTGTTCGCTTTTAAGCCTTCGAACGCAATGCGGATGTTTTCCCCTAAATTCATGCCTTGCCCTCCGCCGCGCCCGCATCGTACAGCATGCCGTCCCGCATGGTGAGCATGCGCCCCGTTTCCCTCGCAAGGGAAGGGTTGTGCGTGATAAGCACGATCGTCTTGCCATGCTGTTTATTGAGCGTATGGAACAGGTCCATCACGAGCCGCCCGGTCTTGGAATCGAGTGCGCCCGTCGGTTCGTCCGCAAGGAGTATCGCCGGGTCGTTCGCCATGGCGCGCGCGATCGCGACGCGCTGCTTCTGGCCGCCGGAAAGCTCGTTGGGCTGGTGATCCATGCGGTCGTCCATTTCCACCATGGCGAGAAGCTCCTTCGCCTTTTGGGCGCGTTCCCGCGCCGGGATGCCCGCATACAGCATGGGAAGCTCCACGTTTTTGAGCGCGTTGGTTCTGGGAATGAGGTTGAAATTCTGGAACACGAAACCAACCTTCTTGTTGCGGATGGCGGAAAGCTCCACGTCCTTCGCGTCCTCGATCACGGTGCCGTCCAGCTCATAGCTGCCCTCGGTCGCCCTGTCCAGCGCGCCTATCAGGTTCATAAGCGTGGATTTCCCGGAGCCTGACACGCCCACGATGGAGACGAACTCCCCCCGGCCCACCGTCAGGTCGATGCCGTGCAAAATCTCAAGCTCGTTCGGCTGGCCGATATAGAACCTCTTGATAATATTCCGCATGCGGATGATCGTATCTTGCATGCTTCCTCCGTCAGCCGCCTACCGCCGCGTTAAACCCCGGGATGGCGGCAAAATCCACCAGGGCCAATTCCTGGCCGAGCTTTTCCATATATTTGTCCGGCATGGTCACGACCATGACGCCGGGAGCGATTTCGTCGCCCGTGACGACGACGTCGATATCGTTTTCCTGCCCCTGCGCTACTTTCGTTTCCCTGAGCTTATACCTGCCGTCCGGCTGCTGCTCGGCAAGGAGCACGCAGCTTTCGCCGTTCGCGTTTTCATAGATGGCGTCATAGGGCACAAGCATTGCCCCCGGCTGCCGCGCGAGAATATAGTTGAGGCGCACGCTCATGCCGATGCGGAGGCCGGTGTCTTTAGAAAGCACCTCCACCTCCGTGGCAAAGAGCACGTCGCCGGTGGTATCCGTTTCGCCCCGCGCGTTTTTGTTGGAGGTGGGCGCGATGCTTGTGATGCGCCCGTCGAACACCTCGTCTCCCGTGGCGTCGGATTTGATGGCGACGGGCATATTGACCTTGACGGCCCCCACGTCGTAGCCCTTTACGGAGGTTTCCACCACAAGGTTGCCGGTATCCTCTATCACAAACAGCAGCCCCGCGCCCGAAGCGCCGACTTCCGCGTACACGGCGGTCACGGTGCCCGCGGCGGGCGCCTTGATCCTGGTTTCCTCCAGGTCCTCCTGCATCTGTGCCAGGGACAGCGTGGCGCTGTCCATATTGGCGTTGATCTCCGCGCTGCTCAGGGTGTTTCTGCTGCCCTGCAGCTGCGTGTTCGCGCCGAATCTCGCGGCCTCCAGCTGTTCCTGCGCGGTGACGTAGGCCTTGTGGGCGTAATCCACCGCATAGCGGTATTCCGTCAGCGTCTCGTCGTATGAATCGTACTGTGCCTGAACGGACCTGAGCGTGTTTTCCGCCTGCGCCAGCGCCGCCTGCGCCGCAACCCTTTTTTCTATATCTGCAGGCAAACCTGACTCTGAAGCCACTCTTGTTGCATCGTCGTATTCATCTTGCGCTCTATCAACGGCATCTTCCGCCTGTTCAAGCGCATCATCCAAATCCGTACCTCTGAAATTGTTATAGGTGCGTATCGCTTTCTGCCAGTTGTCATAGGCGACCTGCACGGCGTTTTCGGCGCTGATGATGGAGGCGTTGAGCCCTTCGTCCAGCGCTTCCCTGGCGGAATTGTAACTGTCCCGCGCGGTCTTTACCTGCTGGGCGGCGGCTTCGGCGGAAATGCCGGTGGCGACCTCCTTCGCCTCTATCTGGTCCTGGAGCATGCTGCTGTCGAGTTCCGCCAGAATGTCGCCCTCGTTCACCGCGTCGCCGACCTTCACATGCAGGGTCTGCACGGGGTAGCTCTGCGTGGAGTAGACATAATCGCTTTTCGCGCTCTCCACCGTCCCTGTGGCGCTGACGGAATTTTCAAAATCCTGATAGGAAAGCACAAGGGTATCCGACTGCGCGAGTATGTTCTGCGCCTGCTTGCCAGCCTGCGAGCAGGTGTAAAACACCACCGCGATCACAACCACGATCACGCCGAGTATGATCCAGCGCCTCACCCGTTTTTTGTTGCCTGCCCCCCCGCCGCCGCGCTTTTTTGCTTTGCGAACCTTGGTGACGTTTTCTTCCTGTGCCGGTCCCGGTTTGGTCATTTCCATGTGTTGTTATTCCCCTATAAGTACAAATCAATTAACGGCTTGTAACCGCAATGGACAGATTATATACTGCAATCTTGAACAGAATATGAACATGCTGTTCTTTTTCTATCAAGCGCGGTATGATACTCTTGTTTACTATATCCCTTTCCGGGAAATAGTCAATCAAAATCCTCGGCCTGATTTTTCTGTATAAAATTTCAAAATCAGGTATTGACATTTTGAATCATCCGATAT
>DATMXR010000028.1:0-2063 GCA_035561315.1 Feifaniaceae bacterium | reverse complement strand
CATATGCCCGGTGCCCTTGTACGCTTCTTCCTTGGCGGCAATGGAAAGCTCGTTGGCGCGGTTCGCGGCCTTTGCGTTCTCCTTGGTCTGCGCGGCGATCTCCGTGATGGTGGCCGTCAGCTCCTCTATGGCGCTCGCCTGTTCCGTCGCGCCCTGGGAAATGCTTTGGCTGCCGCCGGATACCTGCCGCGTGCCGGAGGCCACCTGGTCCGCCGCGATGTTGATGTTTGCAAGCGTATCGTTCAGCGAGGCGATGATGTTGTTGATGCTGTCCTTGAGCGTTACGAAATCACCATGGAACTCGGAGGTGATCTCTTCTGAAAGATCCCCTTCGGAAACGGCCTTTAAGATCCTCGCGACGTCGCCGATATAGCGGTTGAGCGCGTCCATGGTTTCGTTGAACGAATCGCGTATCAGCGCGAATTCGCCCTGGTAGTCCTTTTCAATGCGCACGCCCAGGTTGCCGCGCTGGAGCTGCTGCAGCATGTCTATGATTTCCACCACCGGTTCCACGATTGCGTCCAGCGTGCCGTTGATGCCTTCCACCAGGCGCTTGTATTCGCCCTTGTGCTGCTCCGCGTCGGCGCGTTCCTCAAGGTTGCCCTGCACGGCCGCTTCCGTGAGCTTGATCGAATCGGAAACCAGCGTGCGGATGGTATTTCGGATGCCGTCTACGGCGTTGTAAAGGTCCATCAGCTCGTCGTGGGATTTCAGCTTGATATTCGTATCCAGGTTCCCGTTCTGTACGTCCATGGAGAACTGCACGATCTTGCCCACCGGGGAAAGCGCGCGCCGCATAAGGAACGAGAACAGCACCATGAATACAAGCACAAAGCCGATCAGGCCCAGCCGCAATAAGCCCAGCGTCGAGTTGAGCGAGGCGAGCGTTTCCTCCTTATCCACAACAAACGCGCTCACAAAGTGCTTCTGGATTCCGGTAATGGTGGTGGGCATTAAAACAACAAGCGAATCCTTTCCGGTTGTCGCGCTTTTGCCCTCTGTCAGAATCGCGTTTTTGCCGGTGGCGGCGCTGATCATTTCGGCGGAGTTGACTTCGTCGGTGGTCTTATAGGCGGAGCCCATGAGGTCCGGCCTGCTCGAATGCGCGATGTAATGCTTGTCTCCGGTCAGTATAAACTGATATGCGCTGTCCAGGCCGCCCATATCGAAGTTCAGATCGTTGATCGTATCCACCGCGATCTCGCAGTTGGCGACGCCCACGCACTCGCCGTCCCCGTTGAATATGGGGTTGCTGATGGAGACCAGGGAGACATTGCGGCCGTCGTCGCCCTCGTAAGCAAAGCGCGCACGCTCATAATCGTACGGCTCGGTGATATAGGGGCGCTTCGTATCGACGGAGTTGAAATAATAATCCGCGGTGCCGTATTCATTATAATTGTACTTGGTTTCCAGCTTCACGGCGTCCCCGTCGCGGTAGGCGTGAAAAGAGATGCCCTCGGGCGTATAGGGGAAATATTTGTTGGGCTCGAATGCCGCGTAGGCGCCGTATATGCGCTCATCCTCCAAGGCGCCGTACAGCACGCTGCGGATAATGGGGATGACATATGTGCTGCTGTCCGAAGTGCCCTTGACGTCCGCCTCCATTTTGGAAAACATCATCGCCAGGGTGCTGGACTGCATCTGCATCGCCTCAAAGTAATCCCGCGCAAGCTGGGCGTTATTGGTCGCCAGTGTGGTGATATCCTCATGCGCCTGTTCGGTCAAGGAAGAAGTTAATGACGTTTGGGCGAAACTAAGAACGATAATGACAATGATGAGAAGGAATATGGCGAGCTGAAAGGGGAGTTTGATATATAACTTTCTCATCATGTTTGCGAAACCGGTTGTTGTTTTGGCCTTTATGGCGGCCTTTCTAGGGGCCTTTGGTTTGACTTGCTTCATGCGGCACCTCTTTATGCTTTTTGGGATTACTCTTTGGTATCGTAATAAATGTGAAAACATTTAGTGATTTTTTTGACTTGCGCTTTCGAATTTTTTCAGGAATCGTCATGATTCCGCAAGAATGATCTGGATAGAACAGGTAAAATATATGGTAAATAAAC
>DATMXR010000027.1:0-13629 GCA_035561315.1 Feifaniaceae bacterium | reverse complement strand
TGTATAAACGGCCCGCGAGAAATCGCGGGCCGCATTGCTTTTTGGCAATCATTTTTCCGTTTCCACCGTATACCCTTCGCCGTCGAGCGAGATATGGACGGTGCCTCCTGTATCCGTGCGGTAGAGCGGGATGTTCCGGCTTTTCAGGGCATCCACCACCTCTTTGTGCGGGTGGCCGTATTCGTTGTCCTTGCCCAGGCTTACGACCGCGAGTTCGGGACCGACGGCGTCCAGGAACGCGTCCGAGGAGGAGGTGGAGGAGCCGTGATGCCCCACCTTCAATACCGTGGCGCGGAAACAGCTTTCCGGCAGCGCTTTTAAGGCGGCCTTTTCGGCGAAGCTTTCCGCGTCCCCGGTCAAAAGTATGGAGGTCTCGCCGTATTGCACATGCAGTATCACGCTCGAATCGTTGAGATCGTCGTATTCCACGCCGGGCAGCGGGGAGAGGATATTTACCTCCACGTCCTCGTCCCAGCCGATGGCGGATTGTTTGCCGCCCACAGCCTGCTTCACGCTGATATCCTGTTCGGCGAGCGCGTCGAGAAGGTTTTCAAACATCCGCGTCTGGTTCTGCGCGTCCGGCATGTAGTAGGTCCCGATCGTATAGTGCGTCACAATTTTTTCCATCCCGCCGATATGGTCCGCGTGCGGGTGGGTGCCGATTACGACATCCAGTTTTTTTACCGCCTGATTTTGCAGGAATTCATCCACGCGCTCATACATATAGCTTTCGCCCGCGTCCACCAGCATGGTCTTTCCGGAAGGGCTCCTTAAAAATATGCTGTCCCCCTGCCCGACGTCCAGCACGTAGATATCCAGCGTCTTGCCGGAGGGCAGGGCGGGCTTGGGCGTACCCGTCGCCGCGGGCGCGCTTGCGGGCAGGAGGTCGATAGGGTCCTCCATGAATGCGTTTATGGTCAGTAAAAGCGCCAAAAACAGCAGCAGGGAAAGTATGCTGCGCGCGCGCTTGCTCGGTTTGCCCTTCGATCTTGCCATATATAAGAATGCTCCCCCGGAATCGGTACAACTTTGTGTCTATTATATACGGTACGCTTCCGATGTGCAAAGCGGAATGGAATTGCGTCAAACAAAGAGGAGCGATCCAAATGCGTTCACGGTAATCAATAAAGGGGATACCACGTTTTTTCTAAGTGTGGTATCCCCGGAGCGTTAAGATATAAAGAACTTTTATGCGGTGTGGGCAAGAACCGTTCGATTGCCTCCCTTGTGCAAGGGAGGCGGCAGGCGAAGTCTGCGCCCTCCGGCGGGACACGCCTACGGGCACTAGGCCTGCGGGCCGCCGCGGAAGGCTGGACGAATCGTCCATATTCGCATCACGCTTTAGATGGAATCCCTCCACCGCTAAAGCGGTCCCCCTCCCTTTGACAAGGGAGGCTTTGACCCGGTTTACGGCAGATTACCACTCAAACCGCAAACTGATATCCATGGCCCGCGCGGAGTGGGTGAGCGCGCCGATGGATATGATGTCCACGCCGGTTTTCGCCACCTCGCTTAAGTCCCGTTCGCCCATGTTGCCGGAGGCTTCGGTCAGCGCGCGGCCGCCTACCCGGCGCACGGCTTCCGCCATGTCCGAAAGCGGCATATTGTCCAGCATGATGGTATCCGCCTTGGCTTCTATGGCTTCCTCCAATTGCTCAAAATTCTCCACTTCCACTTCGATTTTAAGCAAATGATGCGCGTGCGCGCGCGCGTTCTCTATAGCCTCTGTGATGCCGCCCGCCGCGCGGATGTGGTTGTCCTTAATCAGCACGCCGTCATACAGGCCGGTGCGGTGATTTACGCCGCCGCCCATGCGCACGGCGTACTTCTCCAAGCCCCGCATGCCGGGCGTGGTCTTTCGCGTATCCACGATCACGGCATTCGTGCCCTCCACCCGGCGCACGGCTTCGCGGGTCTTTGTGGCGACGCCGGAAAGCCGCTGCAGCAGGTTGAGCGCCGTGCGCTCGCCGGTCAAAATGCCGCGCGCGGGACCTTCTATCGTGGCAATGATATCGCCCTTTTCCGCCTCGTCCCCATCGGCCTTTAAGGCCGTCACAGCGATGCGCTCATCGATCAGAGCGAACACGCGGATGAGCGCGGGAAGGCCGCAGACGGTCAAAGGTTCTTTCGCTATGAATTTGCCGCGGCTCACGTTTGTTTCGGGCACGGTGGAAAGCGTGGTGACGTCGCCTCCGCCGATATCCTCCTCAAGTGCCAGACGAATGAGCTCTTCCATGCCGGGTATCTTCATACTATTCCTCCTCGCCGTCGCTTCTGTAATGTGCGCCGATGCTTTTTTTGCGCGCCCGCGCGGCCTTGGCGATGGCAAGCGCCGTCTGGGCCATGTTGAGCGCCTCCACGGCGTCTTTGGTATGTAATCTGGCATTGCCAAGCGTGTGTTCGATCTCGGTCAGTTCCCCTTCCGCGGCGGAAAGGCCCGCCTCGTCCCGGATGATGCCGCAGCGCGCGCTCATGACGGCGCGGATGCGCTCCTTCACGTCGGGGGCGATTTCCCGCTCCGGCGTCCCGCTGCCCGGCGCATATTTCGGCGCGGCGGCGGGAAGGGAGAGCGCCGCGGCGTGCAGCGCCGCGCGGCGGCCGAACACGACGCACTCGAGCAGGGAATTGCTCGCGAGCCGGTTCGCGCCGTGTATGCCCGTGCAGGCAGTTTCCCCGCAGGCGTAGAGGCCGGGGAGGGAGGTTTCGGCAGAAAGGCCTGCGGCGACGCCGCCCATCATGTAATGCTGTATGGGATGCACGGGGATGCAGTCTTTTGAAATATCCATGCCGCGCCGCAGGCATTCCGCGAATATGGTGGGGAAGCGCTCCTCCAAAAAAGCGCGGGAGCGGTGCGTGATGTCAAGATACACAAACGTTTCCCCGGAGTTTTGCAGCTCCCGGAATATGGCGCGGGCCACGACATCGCGGGGGGCGAGGTCCGCCATGGGGTGTACGCCCTGCATGAAATAGTCTCCCGCGCCGTTTTTGAGCCGCGCGCCTTCGCCGCGCAGCGCCTCGGATACCAAAAAGGAGCGGCCTTCCTCATCGGGGCCGCAGAGCACGGTGGGGTGGAACTGCACAAACTCCATATCCTTGAGCGTTACGCCCAGGCGGCGGGCGGCGGCCATGCCGTCCCCCGTGGCGCAGGCGGCGTTGGTGGTGTCCGCATATATGCGGCCTATGCCGCCGGACGCCAGTATGACTCGCCGGGTTTTGATGACGAGCGTTTCGCCGTTTTTCGTCAGCACGGCCGCGCCGGTCACGCCGTATTCGCCGGCGAGGATATCCGTAAGCAGCGCGCGGTGGATGAACCGGATGTTTTCCCGCCTTTTTGCCTGCTCCAGCAGCGTTTTCGTCAGGTGCAGGCCGGTGGCGTCGCCGCCGCAATGGAGAATGCGGCGCTCCCGGTGCCCGCCTTCGCGGGTCCGCAGAAGCTCGCCGCCCTTCCTGTCAAAAGGTACGCCCAAGGCGATAAGGCGCTCGATATTCTCCGCGGCCTCGTTTACCAATACGCGCACCGCGGCCTCGTCGCACAATCCCGCCCCGGCTGTCAGCGTATCCGCCGCATGCCCTTCGCGCAGGTTGAAATCGGCCTGCGTGACGGCGGAAATGCCGCCCTGCGCGTACATGGAGTTGCTGACCTCTGCGCCGGATTTATCGAGCACCACGCAACGGAACGATTTTGGGAAATTGAGCGCCGCATACAGCCCCGCGGCGCCCGCGCCGGCAATGAGCGCGTCCGCTTCGAGCTCACCGGCGGCGGGGGCATCTATGGGTAAAATCTTCATACCAATCCTTTCCCAATCCTTTCGGGCTACCGCACGGAAAACATCCGTTCCAAACTTTTCAGCGCTTCCTTCGCGAGCGATTCGTCCACGGTGATTTCATGCCGCATCTCGGCAAGGGCATGGAGCACGCTGTCCAGACGCGTCTTTTTCATGTTGGGGCAGACCTGCGTCCTCCCGGTGTTGTAGAAGCGCTTGTCCGGGCAAAGCTTACTAAGCCTGTGCAGCACGCCTTCCTCGGTGCCTATCAAAAATTCCTTCGCGTCGGAGCGCACGGCCTCCGCGATGATCTGGGAGGTGCTGCCCGCAAAGTTCGCCAGAGAGACCACGCCGGGCATGCATTCGGGGTGCACCAGCACCTTGGCGTCCGGCAGGGCCTTGCGCGCGGCCAGCACGTCCTCGGGCCGGATGCGGCAGTGCGTGGGGCAGAACCCTTCCGCGAGGATAAAGCGCTTTTGCGGCAAAAACTGCGCGATATACCCGCCCAGACATTGGTCGGGCACGAATATGATCTCCTCTTCCTCCAGCGACATCGCGATTTTTAACGCGTTGGAGGACGTGCAGCAGATATCGCTCACGGCCTTTACGGCCACGTCCGAGTTCACATAGCACAGTACGGCGGCGTTGGGGTGTTCCTCCTTCAGGCGCAGCACCTCGTCCGCCGTGATCATATCCGCCATGGGGCAGCCCGCGTCCGGGGCGGGGAGCAGCACGGTCTTTTCTGGGTTCAGGATCTTTGCCGTTTCCGCCATAAAGCGTACGCCGCAGAATACGATCACGTCCTCCTTCGCGTCCCGCGCGGCCTTCGCAAGCTCCAGAGAATCCCCCACGATATCCGCGATGTCCTGTATTTCGCCCAGTTGGTAAAAATGCGCCAGTATCAGGGCGTTGCGTTCTTTTTTGAGCTTCTGTATCCTATCCGCTGTTTCCATGTGTTGTATGCCTTTCGTTTGGTAGGAGCGGTAAAACGCGCCCGTATCGATGATGGTATGCCTTGCCCCGCTTACGAAATCAGTATGCCCGCCTTGAAAAGCGCCCGCTCGATCTCGTCGAGTATCCGCTCGTTTGGCGCTTCTATGGTGTGCATGTGGACGCCGTCCGTCATGGCGGAAAGCATTTTCACATTGGGGCGGCCAAGCTTCTCAATCAGCGCTTCCACCGCCTCGGGCGTGCGCAGCAGCAGCGAGCCCGTCAATTCCCCGTATACGGGGTGCTCCACGATCACGTCCCGCACCGTGCCGCCCAGGCGGACGATGATCATCAGCTCCTCCTCCGCGTCCTCCAGCGTTACATGCCTGCAGGAAAGCACGCGCACCGACCGGGGCGCTGCGGGCTTGTCCACAAAGACATAGCCCGACGGGGTGGCGAGTATGGGCATGCCGCCCGCGCGCAGCACGGCGACGTCCTGCACCACGACCTGCCGGGTGACGCCCATGCGCGCGGCAAGCTCCCCGCCCGTTATGGGGAGCCCGGAGCTTGCGATCAGCCCGCCTATGCGTTTGCGCCTTTCCTCGGTGTCCATGCCCTCTCCTTTTACGCTATTATGTTTTATTATAGCGGCTCATGGCGAAAAGAGCAACAGCTGTCTATACACCTGTACAGGCGTAGATTTTACGCAGTCTTATGATGAATTTGACGCGCAGAACGATAACGGGATCATTTCCGCCATTTTTCGCTTGTGGGATGCGGGCGCCGTTTGCTATGATGGTACACAGCAATTAAGAAAGCGAACGGATATGAAGAACAATACCTACCGCGTGCTGGCGCTGGATTTGGACGGCACGCTCACCAACGAAAAAAAAGAAGTGACCCCGCGCACAAAGGAGGCCGTACGCCGCGCGATTCATGCGGGGGTCGCCGTGGTGCTTGCCACAGGCAGGCCGCTCATCGGCGTTCTGCCCGTGGCGCGGGAGCTTGCGCTGGATACTTTGGGCGGATACATCCTCTGCTATAACGGCGCGCTGATACAGGAGTGCCGCGCGAATACGCCCGTATTCCGTCGCATTCTTCCCGCCAACGCCGTAAAGGATATCTGCGCGTGGGCCAGGGGCAAGCCGGTCTGCCCGCTCGCATACGACGCCTGCGGCGTCATCACGCCTTACCCGGACAACCGCTATGTGCTTAAGGAAGCGTATAACAACAACCTCGGCATACGCGCGGTGGAGGACCTGCCGGGGTTTATCGATTACCCCATAGAAAAGATGATGCTGGTGGGCGAGCCTTCCGACGCGCGGGCCGCCCTTCCCGAACTGAAAGCCCGCTTCGGCGGGGAGCTGAATATATTCGGCTCCGAACCGCCGTTTATCGAGGTCATGCCGCCGGAGGTGGATAAGGCGTTCGCGCTCGACGTGCTGTTAAACCATATTGGCGTCACGCGCGAAGCGCTCATCGCCTGCGGGGACGGCATGAACGACATCCCCATGCTGCGCATCGCCGGTATGGCCGTGGCCATGGGAAACGCCGCGGCGGCGGTAAAGGCGCTGGCGGGGTTTGTGACGCGCTCCAACGAGGAGGACGGCGTGGCCCACGCCATCGAGCGGTTTATCGATATATAACGGGAAGCGGTAATTTTTCGCGCAATACATCCGATATAGGATATAACGAATCAGCTGAAAGGATGTGTTTCATATGCCGTGGACTCCCAACCTTACCGTAGGCGTCGCCGCCATCGACGAGCAGCATAAAATATGGTTCGAAAAAGCGGAAGCGCTGTTCGAGGCGGGCAAAAACCGCAGATCCGCCGAATATATCGGCGAACTGCTGGAGTTTTTGGACAGCTATACTCAGGAACATTTTGCCGATGAGGAGCGTTACATGCTCTCCATCCAATATCCGGATTACGCGCTTCAGAGGAAGGCGCACGCGGATTTTCTCGCCCGCCTGAAAACCCTGAAGGTGGAATACGCAAAGTCCGGCGGGAATATCCTGGTGATACTGGAGGCGAACCAGATGATGATCAACTGGCTCACCCAGCACATTTCAGGCATGGACAAAAGAATCGGCGATTACGCAAGGACGCGCCAATAGCTCAACTTACAACAAAAAGCCTTCCCGCAGTCGGGGAAGGCTTTTGGCTTCTTATCCATATCGCTCAGTTTTTCTTAAACCGCCCCGCAAGGCGGATGGCGAGGTATCCGATGAGCACGCCCGCCGCATACTGGAGGCCGTTTAGCGGCAGGCTGAGGGCCGCGGTTTCCGCGCCGTAGAGGAATGTTTCAAATAAAAAGTATCCCGCGGGCATTAAAAGCCCCGCCAATAAGAGCGCGGGGAGCGGTTTTACAGAGCGGGCGACCAAAAGCGCGGCGGCAAGCGCCATCGCCCCCTTGATGAGTAACGTGGGCCCCGCATACAGGGCGCTGCCCAAGATCAGGTCGGCAAGGCCGCTGCCTATGGCGGCCGCAAGCACGCCCCAGGGGGAGCCCAAAAGGAACGCGCAAAGATAGACCCCGACGTCGCCAAGGTTGATATACGCGCCCGCCACGCCCGGAATGGGAAAGTACGTGACGACTGTCAGTATGACGACGACCGCCGCCAGCAGCCCCGATAACGCCAGACGGCCGGTCGGCTTTTGCGTGTTCAATATACCGTCCTCCAGAAATCCTTTTGCATTGTTATACCATTTCCCATTATTTTGGTCAAGTATTAGTGAATAGAAAAACATGCAGCATCGTCTTTCACCCCATAGGCGGGGCGCTTTGCCGCCCTGCAACGCAGACCGAGGAGCGTACATATATTGTGTCCGATTTGATGACGCGCGTCAAATCGGACGCCTTGCAGGACCTTTGCGTCTGTGCCCAAGGTACAGGTCGTTCCTCAATCCTCGAAAAAGTGCCGCAAAACACTTTTTCGAAAAGCTAAAACAGGATGCCGCAGCATCCTGTTTCAGGGTTCCGATAAAGCCCGGCGGGCTTTGTCGGCGGGATCTCTCCTAAATTTGTGGGCAATTCCGCTTTTATTCCTTGCAGAAGTTTTTCTTTTAGTTGCAGCCGCAGGTGTCCCTGCCGCAGGTATCCCGGCAGCTGTCGCAGTTGTTGTTGCACAGGAGCAGCAGCGCGATGATGATCCACATATTCTCGCCGCAGACGGCGTTGCGGATGCTGTTGATGCAGGAACTATCGTCGGAGAGCAGGAGGAACAGGATGATAATCCACCACCAGTTGTTATCGCCGGTGCCATTGAAACAGCTCATACAAAAAGCCTCCTTGTTTTTTGAGCGATTGGCGTTGGTCGACGCCGATGGTATATAGTACGCAAAGCCTCAAAAATTGGTTACAAAGGCGCATCACTCTGTTTTTTCAATTTCTTTGCGGGTTCTTTGCGGCTTTTAAGGGCGCCGCGGCATTCATGTTTTTTCCCTCCCGTGGTATACTGGTTGAAAACGGCCGGGTACTTTGGACAGGCCGGAAAGGAGACTGCCATGAAGCACTTTAGGCTTGAAATCGAAGGCATGGGCTGCGCGCACTGCGTGCGCAGCGTCACGGAGGCGCTCGCGGCCATCAAGGCCACGGTAAACGACGTGCAGGTGGGCAGCGCGGACGTTCTCTGGGACGGCGATACGGAGGAACTCAGGGCCGCCGTAGCGGACGCGGGGTTTGAAGTAAAATCCATCGCGGTACTTTAAACATATGCGGATCATGGTTGGGATGTCCGGCGGGGTGGATTCCGCCGTCGCGGCGCTGCTGTTAAAACGGCAGGGTCATGAAGTCGTGGGCGTTTTTATGAAGAACTGGGAGGAGGAAGGGGAGGACGGCGCATGCACCGCCGCAGAGGATTACGAGGACGTCCGCCGCGCGGCGGACAAGATTGGGATCCCCTACTATACGGTAAATTTCGCCAAGGAGTACAAGGAGCGCGTGTTTTCCTACTTCCTTTCCGAATACCGCCTGGGCCGCACGCCCAACCCGGACGTGCTGTGCAACTCCGAAATCAAATTCCGGGCGTTTTTGGAGCTTTCCCGCACGGCGGATATGGACTGCCTCGCAACGGGGCATTACGCACGTACGGAGCGAAACGGAGATAAGGTCCGCCTGCTGCGCGCGCTCGACCAAAACAAGGACCAGACATATTTTCTTGCCGGGCTGACGCAGGCGCAGCTTATGGGGGCGATGTTCCCCATAGGGGAACTCCAAAAGGGAGAAGTAAGGCGTATCGCGCGGGAATTCGGCCTTGCGAACGCGGAGAAAAAGGACAGCACCGGCGTCTGCTTTATCGGCGAGCGCAACTTCAAGCAGTTTCTGATGCAGTTTTTGCCCGCGCAGCCCGGGGATATGGTGGATTTATCCGGCCGCGTCATCGGCCGCCACGACGGGCTGATGTACTATACTCCGGGCCAGCGAAAGGGCTTGGGCATCGGCGGCAGGAGGGAAGGCTCGGGCGAAAGCTGGTTTGTCATAGGCAAGGACCTCAAACGCAACCTCCTGATCATACAGCAGGGCGAGCATGAGGAGCTATTTTCCACCGCGCTTGCCTGCAATCACGTCAACTGGATCGCGGGGACGCCGCCCGCCGAACGATTTACCTGCACGGCGAAGTTCCGCTACCGCCAGCCGGACCAGCGGGTGGAGGTCGCCGTTATGGGGGATGGCGTGCAGGTGGCATTTGCAGAACCCCAGCGGGCGGTCACGCCGGGGCAGTGGGCGGTGTTCTATGCCGGGGAGGAGTGCCTGGGCGGCGGGCCCATCGACGAAGTCGTCCCCCTAAAGCCCTTTGCGGCGCCGGAACGGATTTTGGTATAAGCCCGCCTTTGTAAAGCACGCGAATTTTACGAACTGCGAATTGCGTATTCCCCCAGAATCCCCTTGCGCGCGCGGCCTGATATGTTAAAATATCAGCAGAGCATGGAGGAGTCTGTGCAAATGCGTCCTTGTTATAAGAATTATTTATCAATACGGCAGGAGGAATGGATATGGCAAAGAAAACCATACAGGACATCGATGTAAAGGGCAAGCGCGTGCTGGTGCGCGTGGACTTCAACGTTCCCTTGGACGCGGAAGGCAACGTAACGGACGACAAACGCATCGTGGCGGCGCTCCCTTCGGTCAAATACCTGCTCGAGCAGGGCGCGAAAGTGATACTCTGCTCCCATCTTGGCCGCCCCAAGGGCAAGCCGGACCCGCAGTATTCCCTGCGCCCCGTGGCGAACAAGCTTGCTTCCCACCTGCCCGGCGTGAAGGTCACGTTTGCCGAGGACGTCATAGGGGAAAGCGCCAAGGCCGCCATCGCCGCGATGAAGGGCGGCGAGATCGTGCTGCTTGAAAACGTCCGCTTCCACAAGGAAGAAACGGACAACGACCCGGAATTCTCCCGCCAGCTTGCCTCCTTGGCGGATCTCTTTGTTTCGGACGCCTTCGGCACCGTGCACCGCGCGCACGCCTCCACCGCGGGCGTGGCCGCTTACCTCCCCGCCGTGGCGGGCTTTTTGATCGGCAAGGAGCTTTCCGTCATGGGCGAAGCGCTTGAAAACCCCGTGCGCCCGTTTGTGGCGATATTGGGCGGCGCGAAGGTCGCGGATAAGATCGGCGTCATCACCAACCTCTTGAATAAATGCGACAGCCTCATCATAGGCGGCGGCATGATGTTTACGTTCTACAAGGCCATGGGCTATGAAATCGGCGCTTCCCTGCTCGATGCGGAAAGCATCGACTTAGCCCGCGACCTTATGACGCAGGCGAAAGAAAAAGGCGTCAACCTGCTGCTGCCCGTCGATACCGTCGTCGCCACCGCGTTCGCCGCGGACGCCGAACACAGGACCGTGAAGGCGGACGCCATACCCGAAGGCTGGATGGGCCTCGATATCGGGCCGGAAAGCGCGAAACTGTTCGCACAGACCATTAAAGCCGCCAAGACCGTCATCTGGAACGGGCCTATGGGCGTGTTTGAGTTTCCCGCGTTTGCCGAAGGCACAAAGGCGGTGGCGCAGGCCTGCGCGGATTGCGGCGGCACCACCATCATCGGCGGCGGCGATTCCGCATCCGCTGTCAAGAAGCTCGGGTTCGCTTCCAAAATGACGCATATTTCCACCGGCGGCGGCGCTTCACTTGAATTCCTCGAAGGCAAGGTGCTGCCCGGCGTGGCCGCGCTCAACGATAAGTGAGATTGTTGGGGTTCCGCCCCAAACCCCGCCTAAGGGAGGGTAATCTCCCTTAGGAAACCCATATAATAGAGCACGCTTTCTTTTGCTCCTTTTCTTTCGTGGAAAGAAAAGGAGCGGTGGTTTGGCGGCAGAGCCGCCAACGTACCTAAACTAAAATTGCAGGAGGATTTCAATCCATGCGCAAACCCATCATCGCAGGCAACTGGAAAATGAACATGACGCCCGAAGAGGCGAAAACGCTTGTCACCGAACTCATCCCCCTGGTGAAGGACGCGAAGGCGGAAGTCGTCGTCTGCCCGCCGTATGTCGATCTCGGCGTGGTGCAGCCGATCATCGCAAACACCAACATCAAGCTTGGCGCGCAGAACATCCACTGGGCGGCGAAGGGCGCGTTCACCGGCGAAATCAGCGCGGACATGCTCAAGGCCTTTGGCGTAAGCTACGCCATCATCGGCCACAGCGAGCGCAGGCAGTACTTCGGCGAAACGGATGAAAGCGTGAACGCGCGCGCCAAGGCGGCCATCGCGGCGGGCGTCACCCCCATCATCTGCGTGGGCGAGTCGCTAAGCCAGCGGGAGGCGGGGGAGACCGACGCATTCGTTTCCGGCCAGACCGTGGCGGCGCTAAAAGACATCCCCGCTGCGGACGTGGAGAAGCTCGTTATCGCCTATGAACCCATATGGGCGATCGGCACCGGCAGGACGGCCACGAACGAGCAGGCGAACGAAACCATAGGCGTCGTGCGCGCGGCGGTAGCGGGCGTGTACGGCAGGGAAACCGCCGAAAAGGTGCGCATCCAGTACGGCGGCAGCATGAACCCCAAGAACGCAGCCGAACTGATGGCCATGCCGGAGATCGACGGCGGCCTCATCGGCGGCGCGAGCCTGAAGGCCGAGGATTTTTCCAAGGTCGTCAACTATTGAGGTGCACATGAAGGCAGTTACCGCATTACTTATACTCGACGGCTTCGGTTGCCGGAAGGAAACGGAAGGCAACGCCATCGCGGCCGACGGCGCCAAAAACGTGATGGCGCTGTGGGACGAATACCCGCACACCCGCATCGGCGCGAGCGGCATGGACGTGGGCCTGCCCGAAGGGCAGATGGGCAACTCCGAGGTCGGCCACCTCAATATCGGCGCGGGCCGCATCGTGTACCAGGAGTTTACCCGCATCAGCAAATCCATTGCCGACGGCGATTTCTTTGATAACGCCGCGTTCCTGGAAGCGGTGGAAAACTGCCGCAAGCACTCCTCCGCCCTGCACCTCTTGGGGCTTTGCTCGGACGGCGGCGTGCACAGCCATTTGACGCACCTGTACGCGCTTGTGAAGCTCGCGAAGGACAAGGGGCTAGATCGCGTGTTCATCCACTGCTTTATGGACGGGCGCGACGTCCCTCCGGACAGCGGCAAGGGCTTTATCGGGCAGCTGGAGCAGGAATTGAAGGAGATCGGCTGCGGCAGGATCGCGACGGTGATGGGCCGCTATTACGCCATGGACCGCGACAACCGCTACGAGCGCGTACAGAAGGCATACGACGCCATGGTGCTTGGGGCAGGCGTTGCGGCGGGAAGCGCCGTTTCCGCCATGGAGCGCTCCTATGAAGCGGGCGTGATGGATGAGTTCGTCCTCCCCGCCGTGGTTACGGAAAACGGGCTGCCGGTCGCTAAAATCTCCGCGAACGACAGCGTGATATTCTACAATTTTCGCCCCGACCGCGCGCGTGAGATCACCCGCGCGCTCGTGCTGCCGGAGTTCGACGGATTTGCCCGCACGCTGTTCCCGCTCCACTATGTGACGATGACCCAGTACGACAAGACGTTTGGCCCCTATGTCCACGTGGCGTATCAGCCGGTGGCCCTGACCAACACCATGGGCGAATATCTTGCCAAGCTCGATAAAACGCAGCTTCGCATTGCGGAAACCGAAAAGTACGCGCATGTGACGTTCTTCTTCAACGGCGGCGTGGAGCAGCCCTATCCCGGCGAGGACCGGGCGCTCATTCCTTCCCCCAAGGTCGCCACATACGATTTAAAGCCCGAAATGAGCGCGTATGAGGTGGCGGAGGAAGCGGTCAGGCGCGTCAAAAGCGGCGCGTACGACGTGATGATCTTGAATTTCGCCAACCCCGATATGGTGGGCCACACCGGCATCATGGAGGCCGCTATGGCCGCCGTGCACGCGGTGGACATCTGCGTGAAGAAGGTGGTGGACGCTATTCTCGAGGTCGGCGGGCGCTGCATCGTCACGGCGGACCACGGCAACGCGGAAATGATGATCGATCCCGAAACGGGCGGCCCGTTCACTGCGCACACCACGAGCCTCGTTCCCTGCATCCTGGTGGACCCGGAGCGCAAACGCGTGAAGCTGCGCGACGGCGGCAGGTTAAGCGATCTTTCCCCGACGATACTGACGCTCATGAGCCTGCCCGTGCCGGACGACATGACGGGCAAAAGCCTGGTCCTGTAGGGCGCGTCGCCCCCGGCGCGCCGGGTTTAATGCCGCCCTCGGCGTTTGTTTGCGCGATTTACGCAAACGGGTGGCCGATGCGGGCCATCGGCCTCTGCGGTTTATCTGCCGTATGCCCCTCAAACAAGTTTTGCTTGCTTTGGCCCGTCCAAAATGGTAGAATGATATCCGCAGTCATGGATGGAGGTATGTTTTGATGGATGTCCCTCGTTTGATCATTACCATCATTTTGCTCATAGTTTCTGTGGTGCTTATCGTTGTGGTGCTGATGCAGCAGGCAAAGAC
>DATMXR010000026.1:0-5414 GCA_035561315.1 Feifaniaceae bacterium | reverse complement strand
AAAACGTGCCTCAGCCCAGGACCATAGATGTGAACTTTGTTTATAAGTTTGGTACGGAGGAAGTGTTCAGCGAGACCAAGTCGGTCACGATGAATTTCTGGGACGATCCCGAAACGCTTCATTCCTCCTGGCCCGGCAACGAAAACCTGAACAACGCGTCCGGCTCCCAGGAAGTGACATATAACAGCCCGAGCCCGGTTACCAAGACCATCACGGTCACGGGCAAGAACAAGGCTGTGTCGGTGACGTTCAACTATGTGTACGGCGGGGTGACCCACTTTACCGAGACGGTGAACGCACCGGACGGCGTGACCTACGGGGATGAACCCATCACGCTGACGTCCAGCTGGGGCGGCAACGATAACGTGAACGGCGGCAGCGGGAGCGGCGAAGTTTCTTATGCGAAACCCACCGATACCGTCGAAATCACGGTCACGCCCAAGTCCGCCACCGTACTCGTCCGCTTTGTCTACCTCTACCGCGGAACGGTGATCGATGTGGATGAACAGTCCGTCCCGCTCACCTACGGCGAACCGGATAAGACCGTGACGCCCGCGGCATTCAACGTCAGCGGCTACTATCTGCTTGGGCCGGTGTCCCCGGTGACGGTGAGCTACCTGACGGCGCTGGATCCCAATGGGGCGCTCATCGAGGTCGAAGTGCAGGTTGGACGGGATGACGACGACGATGACGACGACGATACGCCCCCGATTCCTCTCGGCCCCGGCGTTCCCGGCGAGCCGGGAATCCCGCTTGGCGTGCCCAGCACGGGCGGCGTCGGCATGAGCATCCTGCTGATGGCGCTTGGCCTGGCGGTCGTGGCGGCTGTGGCCGTCCGGTCAAAGCGGTCCAACGCGAGGTAACCCGAAACATATCGCTTTTCAAAGAAGTGTCCCGCGATAGCGGGGCGCTTCTTTTTTGTATAGAAAAGCGGCATGAATCCCGCATAAAATAGGCCTCCGCAACCGCCGGTTGACAAAATGAAAAGGGATATCGGTGGCGCGTTTTTTCATTTTCGTGTACCATACGTACTGAGGTGGCAGTATGAACGTATCCGATAAAATACAGGAGCTTCGCAAAAGCGCGGGCTATTCTCAGGAGAAGCTTGCGGAAGCTTTACACGTATCCCGGCAGGCGGTTTCAAAATGGGAAGCGGGCGCCGCTTTGCCTACTTTGGAAAATCTGGTTGAATTGAGCAGGCTTTTTTCGGTCCCGCTCGATACCCTGACCGGCACGGCGCGGGAAGACACGCGGGGGGAGCAAAGCGAGCCGTGCGCGGCGCGGGAGCGGGAGCTTTCCCGCGTCAAGCGTCAGCGCAACATTTTGTTTGCATCGGCAGGCGCGCTGTTTCTTTTTTTGCTGATCGGCATATGGGTCAATACCGCGCGGATGGCGGAGATCACAAACCAGATGGCGGCGCTTTCCGGCAGAATTTCCGCGGTGGAAGGCCAAAGCTGGCGCTATACTCAGCAGCCCGCCGTGGAAAGCGCTTTAAAGGCAGGCTGGCAGGCGGAAAACAGCCTGGTTGCGGATTTTACGTATGAAGTGGAGCGGTATGATCCGAAGACGGGCCTGCTCACGCTGAACATATCCGCTGTGCCGAAGGTATATACACAAGGCGTCGCCGCCGTATTTACGGCGCTTGCAAGCGGCATGGAGCCCGTGGAGGTCCCCGGTACGCCCGGCGCGGGCAACGCGTTTTCCTGCAGCATGGAAATACCGGCGGTGGAGGAGCTGCGGCTGAGCGTTTCATTCCTGCAGGGCGGCGAGGCGCGCAATCAGCTTCTGGATACCGTCACCGGGCTGAAGGGCGATTATCAAATGACGGTGGACTCCGTATTTCAGGGGGAAGCCGGCCGCCTGGGCGGGAATATCACGCTTTCCGGCGAGGTTGAAACCCATATTACCGCGGTGAATTCCGCCCCCGGAAGCCGGGAGTATACGGTCGGGAACCCGTGGAATTACCCGGTTTCCGGAAAGGTGGAGCTGCTTGCGGACGGCGCCGCCGTAGCCGAAGAGGAGATCCCTATTCAGGATATCGATGCGGCAGCCCTCATAGCGCCGTACGAACAGGTCACGTTCTATACCCGTTTTCCGGATGCGATTTCCGCGCCGGAAAACAGCGAACTGAAGCTTCTGGTTACCGTAACGGATAATTTTGAAATTTCGTACTCCCAGGAGATACCGGTTTTTGAGTAAAACATAAATTTTCTACAAACGCCGCGCCTTTCCCGCATATGCATAGGGGAAGGGAGTGGTGACGATGTTTGAAAGGCGCAATACCCGCGCCTATGCGCAGGCCCAGATCCGCGGCGCGCCGGAATACCCGCAGCTTCACGGCACGGCGACGTTTTATGCCGTGGAGCGCGGCACGCTTGTGATTACGGAGGTATTCAACCTCCCGCATACGCCGGGTGACTGCAACGCGCGCGTGTTCGCGCTGCACATCCATGAGGGGCAAAGCTGCACCGGCAACGCCGAGGACCCGTTTGCGGACGCGGGCGGGCACTATAATCCCGCGGGCTGCGAGCATCCTTACCACGCGGGGGATCTCCCGCCGCTCTTCGGCAACGACGGCTACGCCTGGGGCGCGGTGGTCACAAACCGCTTTTCCATACCGGAGGTGATCGGCCGGGCCGTCATCGTCCATGCCGGGCTGGACGATTTTACCTCCCAGCCCGCGGGCAACGCGGGCGCGCGCATCGGCTGCGGGATCATACGGTAACATCATATGGGTTCTTAGGGTCGTTACGACCCTAAGCGGGGTTTGGGGCGGCGCCCCAAAACGAAATGGGGCTGCCCAAACGGGCAGCCCTCTGAGTTTGTGCCGCTATATCGATTAGATACCCAGTTTATTTTCGCGGATCTGCTCCAGCTCCGTGCAGTTGTGCTTCGCCGCATGGCCGGGGAGAGGGAGGATGCGCTCGTGTATGGCGTCCACGATCCATTCCGGCTGCGGGAAAAAGGCGTCCTCCAGCTCGTGCGCGGGCGTGATCCAGTTCTTTGCGCCGACGATGACCGGGGGCGCGTCGAGGTAGTCGAAGCACAGCTCTGTAATGTTGGAGGCGAGGTTGCGCATGAAGGAGTTGCGCTCGCACGCGTCGCCGGTCACGATGATGCGGCCGGTCTTCTTCACGCTTTCAATGACCTTCTCGTAATTGAAAGGCACAAGGCTCCTCGCGTCGATGACCTCGGCGGAAATATTGTATTTTTCCTGCAGGATGTCCGCCGCCTTCAGCGCGCGGTAGAGCGTGGCGCCTATGGAGAGTATGGTCACATCCGTTCCCTTGCGCTTCACGTCCGGCTCGCCGATGGGGATCTCATATTCCGCTTCGGGCACGCCGCCCTCGTGGAACTGCTCGCCCACGTCGTAGATGCGCTGGCTTTCGAGGTAAATGACGGGGTCCGTGCCATTGAGAGCGGACTGCATGAGGCCCTTCGCGTCATACGGCGTGGCGGGGAACACGATCTTCAGGCCGGGGATATGCGCCACGAGAGCCGACCAATCCTGGCTGTGCTGCGCGCCGTACTTGGAGCCGACGCTCATGCGCAGCACCACTGGCATTTTGAGCATGCCCGCGGACATGGACTGCCACTTACTCAGCTGGTTGAATATTTCATCGCCGGCGCGGCCCAGGAAATCGCAATACATCAGCTCGGCAATCGCGCGGCCGCCGCTCATGGCGTAGCCGACCGCCGCGCCCACGATGCCCGCCTCCGCGATGGGGGCGTTGAACAGGCGGTGGTAGGGGATGGCCTCCGTCATGCCGCGGTATACCGCGAACGCGCCGCCCCAGTCGCGCACGTCCTCGCCAAAGGAGACGAGCGTGGGGTCTTCGTAATATTTGTTGATGATGGGTTCCGCAATGCCGTCCCTTAATTGGTACTGGCGGTTCTTGGAGACGGGCTTGCCCTCCGCGTCGAACGCGAAGCGCACCTTCTTTGCGATCTGCTGCACGCGCGGGCATTCCTCCTTAGGCAGCAGCACGTCGGGCGCGCGGCCTTCCTCCAGGGAACGGACCGTGGTGTTGGAGAACATCAGGTCGCCTATGGCGTTCGCTTCGCTGCCGAATATGTCGATGCGCGGGGAGACTTTGTCATCCACGGCCAGCTTGAAGTTGCGCAGCATGTCGGCTTTGACGGAGGCCCATATGGCGTCGAGGTCGGCTTGCTTGCAGACGCCCGCCTCCAGCAGCTGCTTGCCGAACGATACGATAGAATCGGCTTCCTCCCACGACGTGACCTCTTCCTTGGTGCGGTAGGTGGAGGAGTCGGAAGGCGAGTGGCCGGATATGCGGTAGGTGATGACGTCCAGCAGCACCGGGCCGTCCTTCTTTGCAAGCGGCAGCTTGCGCTTGTACGCGTCTATCACGGCGAGCGGGTTGTATCCGTCCACGCGCTCCGCGTACATCTGGGAGGGGCATACGCCCGCCGCCAGCCGCGCCACCATGCCGTAACCCATTGTCTCGCCCGCGGTCTGGCCGCCCATGCCGTAGAAATTGTCGTTGATGTGGAACAGCACCGGCACGCCGCCGCCGTTTTCGCCCCAGAGCGTGCGCGTCTGCTCCATGGCCGCCATCATCATGCCTTCCCACACGGGGCCGCACGCCGTGGAGGCGTCCCCGATGTTGCACACCACAACGCCGGGCTTTTTGTTGATGAGCTTATACAGCGCGCTGCCCACGGAAATTGCACCGCTGCCGCCCACGATCGCGTTGTTGGGGTAAATGCCGAACGGCGTGAAGAACGCGTGCATGGAGCCGCCCAGGCCCTTGTTGAAGCCGTTCTTGCGCGCGAACGTCTCGCACATCATGCCGTAGAGAAGAAAATCGCGCCCCAGCTCCTTGAGCGGTTTATTTGCCTGCACCGCCTTCAAGGTCGCGCCGTCCCAGAACTCCTCCATGATCTTTTTGAGTTCCGCGTCGTCGAGGATCTCGATGGCGCGCAGGCCTTTTGCAAGAATTTCACCGTGGCTGCGGTGCGAGCCGAACGTGTAGTCATTTAGCGTCAGGTGGAACGCAGCGCCCACGTAGGATGCCTCCTGCCCTATTCCCAAGTGCGCAGGCCCCGGGTGGTTGTAGGAAACGCCCTCGTATTCGTTCGTGGTCTTGATGAGGTTGAGCATGGTCTCAAACTCGCGGATGTAGCACATATCGCGGTAGATGTGTTTGAACTCCTCCGCCGTGAAGTTTTTAAGCTCGTCCTTGACCGTCTTTTGGTACGTGTTGACCGGAATATCTTCAAACTGGATCGCGCCCGGCTTGCGCACATCCTGCGGGTTGACAACGAGTGATTTTGTCATGGTCTGTTCTCCTTATCTCAATCTTAAAACTTGCTGATTTCTGGGACGTTTGGAAACTTTTTTGTAAAAAAGTTTCCCAAACCCTTCAAAAAACTTTTACGCTTCTTGGGGC
>DATMXR010000025.1:0-6391 GCA_035561315.1 Feifaniaceae bacterium | reverse complement strand
TTCTCGCGGGCCGTTTATACATTTATTAGAGTTTTACTTCTGTTCCCCGTCCTTTTGGCCTTCGTCCTTCTTGGGGAGAGCGTTCTGGCAGCCCGACTGGTACGGCGGCTGGGGCGCGCCCTGGGCAGGCTTCGCCGCCTTTCTGCGGCGGCCGCGTACGATGAGAACGATCACGGCCGCGATGAGCGCGATGAGTATGAGCGCGGGGGAAGCGGCGACGATGAACACGAACAGGTTCTCAAAAAATACGATCACGCCGCTCAGAGTGCTGTTGAACCCTTCGCTGATGCGGGTGCCTACGCTGTCGTCGCTCGCGACTGCCATGGCGGGCGGTATCTCGTTGATATCGATGCTCACGGTTGCAAAGTCCACAAGATCGTCCCAGCGTTTGAGCTGCGTGGTCAGGCTCTCGATCTCATACGTCAGCCTGGACAGCTCGGTTTCCAGCGTTATGATATCCTCCATGGTTTCCGCCTTTTCCAGCAGGAGCATGATCCTGTCCCGCTGGGTCTCGTATATCTTCAGGCGGGATTCGGTATCGAAATAGGCGGAGGTGATGTCCTCGCCGCCGCTGTTTTCATACGTCACGGTAGCGACGCCGCGGGCTTCGGCCAAGAACGCTTCCATCCGCTCCTGCGGGATGCGCAGGGAGAGGTTGGCGTAGCGCCCGGCGTCGCCGTAGTTTTCGGGCTTGCGGCCGGTCACGTAGGAGCTTGCGATATACCCGCCCATGTCCACGGCCTTTTGCTTGATGTAGCTCAAGTCGGTTTCAAACTCGCGGGTTTCGAGCCCCAGGGATGCCGTCTTGATGATCTTGTGCCCGCCGTAGCCCGATTCTTCGGCGGTTGACGGTACGGGAGCCGGGGCTTCCTGCGGGGCGGATTCTTTCCCTTTGACTTCGCCGCTGCCGCCGGTCCATCCCCCCGCGCGGTCCGCCGCGGCGCCGTTGTCCATCTCAAACTGAGGCGCTTGCGCGGCAGGAGCGGCCTGAGCGACTGGAGCCGAGGTAGCCGCGGGCGTCTGGCTCGGCGCGGCGCAACCTGCGCCGATGAGCAGTACCGCAAGGAGCAGTGCGGCCAGCCATCTTCTCTTCATATCCTGTTTCCTCCATATTTTGATCGTGCTATCTTATAAACGCACCATCAAAGCAAAGGGTTGCATAGAGGGAAAAAATTATGAACAAAAAATGACCGGCCATTTGGCCGGTCATATGATGCTGTTCAGCGGATTATTAGCTGACGGCTTTGAGGAAGATGTACAGGCGGGACTGCGCGTCGCTGTAATCGTAGTTGTCGCCGCAGGTAACGAGCGTCATGAAGATATCGTCCGCGGATGCGCTCACGTCCAGCTTGACCTCGGAACGGCTCTTCTGCTTGGCGATCCATGCCTCGATATCCGCCTTGCTCTTGTCGGACAGCGGGTGGATGTTCTCCTTGAGCGTGCTGCTTGGCTCGCTGTCCTTTGTCTCATAGAGGGCAAACACTTCCCACTTGGATTGGGCCTCCGAATTCCATGCCTTGAAGCCCTGCAGCTTGACGCTGAATATGCGGTTGGAGCGCGTGGTCAGCGAACTCTTGTTGTTCTGAATCTTGTGCAGCTCGTGGAACATGGTGCCCGCCTGACGCATGTTATGGCCGGAGATAATGATGTTGCGCGTCACGTCGCCATAGTAGGTGTAAATGGAGCCCGCGCCGGGGTCACCGGTTTTATTCTTATAGATGTCATGGTTGTTGTAATACCAATTCTTGTCATACAGTATGGGATAATCGATGTTGGTGCCGGGGATGTCGATCCAACCTACGACGGCACTGTTGATCTTCTTTGCTTCGCTGTAGCTCTTCGGGCCGGAGCCGGAAGGCGACGCGGAAGCGCCGGGGGATGCGGAAGCGCCCGGCGTCTGGCCCGGAAGAAGCGTGGCGTTCGGGTCGGGCGTCGCGTTGGGGTCAAGCGTGGCGTTCGGGTCGAACGTCGCGTTGGGATCGAACGTCGCGTTCGGGTCAAACGTGGCGTTCGGGTCCGGCGTCTGGCCCGGAAGAAGCGTGGCGTCCGGGGTGCCGAAGCCAAGGTCTATCGCATCCGTTTCCTCCGGTTTTGCACAAGCCGCGGCCGTTACAAGGAAGGATAGCAGCAGCAGCAAACTGATTACTTTTTTCATGTTTGTGAACCCCTTCACTTTTTTGACGTTGTGTTTTACCAGTTCCATGATACCGCAATCTTACCCATAGGCAAAGTGAATAAACTGTTAACCCTTCGCCCGGATCGGGAAGCGGGCGTTTCAGCGGCGCGGCTTCATCGTGGGGAACAGCAGCACGTCGCGGATGGAATTGGAATCGGTCAGAAGCATCACCAGGCGGTCGATGCCCACGCCGATACCGCCGGTGGGCGGCATGCCGTATTCGAGCGACAGGCAGAAGTCCTCGTCTATCATCATGGCCTCGTCGTCGCCCTTTTCCCGTTCCGCAAGCTGCTGCATGAAGCGGCCGCGCTGGTCGATGGGATCGTTTAGTTCCGAGTATGCGTTCGCGTACTCGCAGGCGTTGATAAACAGCTCAAAACGCTCCGTCACAAACGGCAGCGAGGGCTTGCGCTTGGTGAGCGGGGACACCTCCACGGGGTAATCGAGTATAAACGTGGGCTGTATGAGCTTTTCCTCCACGAACGTTTCAAACGCCTCGTTCAGAAGCTTGCCGCGCGTGATGTCCTTGCCCTCGAACGCAAGGCCGATGCTTTTTGCAAGCGCCCGGGCCTCTTCGTCCGTCCCGCAGGCGTAAAAGTCCGCGCCCGTATAGGATTTTACGGCGTCGTTCATGGTCAGGCGGCGAAACGGCGGCGTTAAATCGATTTCCGTGCCCTGGTAGACGATCCTGGAAGTCCCCAGCACCGTTTGCGCGCAGTGGGCAATGAGATCCTCCACCAGCGCCATCATGCCGTTATAGTCCGTATAGGCCTGGTACAGCTCCAGCGTGGTAAACTCCGGGTTGTGCTTAAAGTCCATGCCTTCGTTGCGGAAAATGCGGCCGATCTCATATACGCGCTCCAGTCCGCCCACGATGCATTCCTTCAATGGAAGCTCGGTCGCGATGCGCAGGTACATATCGATATCCAGCGTGTTGTGGTGCGTAATGAATGGCCGCGCGTTCGCGCCGCCGGGGATGGTGTTCAACACCGGCGTTTCCACCTCCAGGAAGCCCTGGCCGTCGAGCCTGCGGCGTATGGCGGAGATGATTCGGCTTCTTTTTACAAACGTTTCGCGCACCTCGGGGTTGACGATGAGGTCCACATACCGCTGGCGGTACCTTAGCTCCGGGTCCTTCAGGCCGTGGAACTTTTCGGGCAGCGGACGAAGCGACTTGCTCAAAAGCGCGAGGCTTTTTGCGTGCACGGAAATTTCCTCCGTGCGGGTCTTGAACACAAAACCCTCTATGCCCAGGATATCCCCGATATCCATGGCCTTGAACGCCTGGTACGCCTCTTCGCCGATATCGTCGCGCTTTACATAGACCTGTATGACGCCCTGCGCGTCCAGCAGGTGCAAAAAGCTGGCCTTGCCCATGATGCGCTTGGACGTCATGCGCCCCGCGATGCGGACGGCCCTGCCCTCCAGCGTTTCAAATCCGCCGAGTATTTCATTGCTGTGGTGGGTCTTATCGTAGGTCACGACGGCAAAAGGGTCGTTGCCCGCGGCCTGCAGGGCCGAAAGCTTGTCCCTTCTGATCCGGAGCAGTTCGCTGAATTCCTGCTCCCTCTGCTCGTCCGATATCAGATCCCCCGGTACGGGAGGGTCAAACTGTTCCATTCTTTTTCCTGTTCCTCTCTTGGGGTTACTGCTTTTTGATGTCCAATATCCGCCAGTGCATGGTTCCGCCCGGCGTCTGCACATCCACGAGGTCTCCCCGCCTGTGGCCCAATATGGCCATGCCCACGGGGGATTCGTTGGAGATGCGGCCTTTTTCGGGGTCCGCTTCCGCGGAGCCGACAATATGGAAATCCCGCTCGATGCCGACTTCCTCGTTTTTGAGCGTAACGACCGCGCCCACGTTCACGGTTTCGGTATCCAGCGCGTCCTCGTCTATAATGATCGCATTGCGCAGCATGTTTTCAAGCTGCAGGATGTCGTATTCATTTTTCGCCTGTTCATTTTTCGCGGCGTCATATTCCGCATTCTCGCTCAGGTCGCCGAAAGAACGCGCGATCTTGATCAGCTCGGCGATCTCCATCCTGCGCGTTGTTTTCAGGTATTCCAGCTTTTCTTCATATTCCCTGATGCCACCCGGCGTGAGCCTGACTTCTGCCATGCGCTTGCCTCCTACTTACTTTTCAATATCGATCTGAACCCGCGCGCATAAAGCGCGTACAGTAAACCAAATCCATCCATGCCGATAGTCCTAACTATTATAGAAGCAGGCCCCGTCCTTGTCAAGATAAACGCCGTTTGGACGCGCCCGGTTCCATACTTTTATTCCCATTGCGCGTTCGCTTTGAGATATTGAAGCAGCATATCTTCCAGCTCCTCACGCGTCCGACAGGCGTTCACCCTGACGCGAAGCTGCGCCGCGTGCGGCAGCCCGTGCAGATACCAGGCGATATGCTTGCGCATCTCTATGACGCCGTGTTCGCCGTGATATTCCTGCTGCATTCCCGCGTGCCGGATGGCGAGCGATATGCGTTCATCGAGCGTTGGGGGCGCAGCCCGCTTCCCTGCCAGCACAGCTTTGCATTCCTTGAATATCCAGGGGTTTCCCATCGCCCCGCGGGCGATCAGCACGCCGTCGCAGCCGGTCTCCTGCCGCATATCGAGCATATCTTCCGCGGAGTAAACGTCCCCGTTGCCCAGCACCGGGATGTTCACCGCCGCCTTGACCTTGCCTATAATGCCCCAATCCGCCTTGCCGCTATACCCCTGCGCGCGCGTCCTTCCGTGCACAGAAAGCGCGGACGCGCCGCTCCCTTCCGCTGCCTTAGCGAATTCCACGGCGTTGACGTTCGCCTCGTCCCAGCCCTTGCGGAACTTGACCGTGACGGGGAGCTTTACGGCATTCGATACCGCCGCGATAATCTTCGCGGCGCGCGGCATGTCGCGCATCAGCGCGCTGCCCTCGCCGTTACCCACAATCTTATGCGCGGGGCAGCCCATGTTGATGTCGATCAGCCCGACCTTGCCCGCGTACTCCTCCTCCAGCCGCCGCGCGACATCCGCCATGATGGCAGGCTCGGAGCCGAATATCTGGAACCCGCAGGGTTCCTCCGCGGGCGCGGTTTGGAGCAGCTCTTTTGTGTTTTCATTGCCGTAAAAGAGGCCTTTCGCGCTCACCATTTCGGTGAATGTCAAGTCGCAGCCCAGTTCGCGGCATAAGATGCGAAACGGCAGATCCGTAACGCCCGCCATAGGGGCCAGAGCTACGGGAAAGCCGGTATAAGGCAAGCCTTTTTTCATGGGGTCTCTTTGGGCGTGGGCGTAGGCGTGGCCATGGGCAGCGGCGTCATCCGGAGGTCCGGCGTGGGCTTGGGCGGCAGGGACGGCGCGGCCTCAAGCAGCTGCATCTGGTAAATGTACCAGCGGCCGCCCTGTTTCCGGAAGCGGACAAGGTAGCGCGCTTCCTCCCACTTGGGCAGCGCCACGGCGGCGTCCTCTTCCTCCGCGTCCTCCTGCTCCGCCTGCTGCTCGTTCCACTTGCCCGTCAAATTCAGCATGCGGTCCACCACCGTGGCCGTCGCGGTCTCGGACCACGGCATCACGGAAACTTTTTCCACTTCCGCCCGGTAATCGTAGCCGGTGACGGTATACGGCGCATATGTGCCGCTGTAGAGCGCCGGGTCGTTTTCCAGAAATTGTTCCGTGAAGTATTCCGTAAGCGCGGCCTGGTCGCCCTCCTGCAGAATGCAGGCGGCGCGCAGCTGCAGGCCTTCCACGGATAGTATATACAGGTTGGAAGCGTTCATCGCCGTGGTAAACGTTCCATACCCCAATGCCACCAGCAGCAAAATAAGCAGCAGCGTGCGCATAAAAAACCAAATGCCCCGCCGCCAGATGGTGGCGCCGGTCAAATGCTTTTCTGTTGCGGGTTGCATGCCGTCACCTCTTTCTTTTTCCAGCATGTACTTGAACCATGATACCACAAACCGCGCGTTTTAAGAAGTAAAAAGAGCGTGAACCGCCGGATACGCGCCGTTCCCGCGCTATTTTAGCCGGTTTGTGCAAATGCGAAAACCCGCCGCTTGTTTAAGCGGCGGGTTTTGTGTGGCTATCTGTTATTCGATGACGCTGGAAACGACGCCCGCGCCGACCGTGCGGCCGCCTTCGCGGATGGCGAAGCGCAGGCCCTCTTCGATGGCGATGGGGGTAATGAGCTTGATGGTCATCTGGATGTTGTCGCCGGGCATCACCATTTCA
>DATMXR010000024.1:0-4499 GCA_035561315.1 Feifaniaceae bacterium | reverse complement strand
GGATATGAAGAAAATCGTCGGCTTGGCAGCGCTTCTGCTTTTACCCGCGCTGATGCTGACCGGCTGCCGCTTCGGCCGGCGCGCTGCGGAGCGCGTGACCGCCCGCGTGGACGGGCCGCATACTACCGTGACCGCGGAAGGCGCGGCGGGGCAGGGGCCGTATTCCCTGATGATAAAAGGGCTGGTGTTCCTGTCCGAGGGCGACGTGACGCTCACCGTAAAACCCGCGGAAGGCGCGCCGCGCGTGGAAGTGGATTGCGCGCAGGAGCTTGTAGACAGGCACGGGCTTCAGGCGGAGATTACGGGCGATAAGATTACCGTCCAGGCGGACGGGGCGGATACTTTTCTTACGGATTTCTTCCATGTGACCGTATACGCGCCCTGCGAATACGTTCGGGTGGAAGGGGACTATCAAATCGATGTGGACGCCGCGGGCGTCTCCCGCTTCGGGCTGGAAATCGCGGGCGCGGCGGACGGAACGGTCAGCAATCTCGATGCGGAAAAAACCGTGCTCGCGGTGGACGGCGCGGCGAGCCTGACGCTTTCGGGCGCGGCGGATACGCTTTCCTGCAAGCTCAACGGCGCGGGCACGATCGACGCCAAAGGCCTCCGCGCGAAGGAAGCGGACCTTATCATCAACGGCGCGGGCACGATCAAGGCGACCGCAGAGGATAGGCTGGACGCGACGATAAACGGCACCGGCACCATCACGTACTACGGCGGTCCCGAAGACGTTTCCCAGCAGATCAACGGCATGGGTTCCATCCGGGCGGCGGAATAAATGGAGCGGGGCGGTCAGGCATACCCGCTTTCGGTGCGCAAGGCGGGGGAGGCGGACCTTCCCCTGCTCGCGCGGTTCAACCGCGCGCTCATTGAAGACGAAGGCAGCCGCAACCCCATGACGCTTGATGAGCTTGCGGCGCGCATGGCGGAGTTTTTAAAGGAGGGCTGGCTGGCCGACCTGTTTTGCCGGGACGGCGAGGTATTGGGCTACGCCCTTTACCAGATCGACCGGGACGGTTATGAGGACGCGCCCTTTGTATACATCCGGCAGTTTCTTATCGTAAAGGAATACCGCAGGCAGGGTTTCGGCCTGCAGGCGGTCGAGTATCTTATAAAGCATGCCTTTCCCCCCGGCGCCATCGTATCGCTCGACGTACTTCAGACGAACGCGGGCGGGCACAGATTCTGGGAGAAGGCGGGGTTTTCGCCTTATTACACCAATCTCAAACGCTGGCCTGGGAAAACAGGGGAAGCTTAGAGGAACAGCGAGACCGCACAGTAGACAAGCAGCAGCGCCATCATGGTGTTGACCGCTTTCGCGTGCTTCGTAAACAGCTTTTGAAACACGGAGCCGAACGCCGCCCAGGCTACGGTGCTCACCAGGCAGATGAAGCACATGAACAGCGTGAACAGCAGCAGGGTCCTGGGCTCCTGATAATACGGCAGAATGTAAGCGGACGCCACCGTTATGCCGTATATGACCCCCTTGGGGTTGACAAACTGCAGTGCGACGGCGGCCCAGAACCCCGTGGCCTGCGCCGCGTGGTCCTCCCCGACGCCGTCGCTTTTATAGACTTTGTAGGCGAGGTACAGGATATAGGCCGCGCCCAGCAGCAGCATATAGGGCTTGACGGCGGGGATCACCGTGTAGAGAAGCGTACCCAGCAAAAAGCTTGCGGCCATGATGAGCGCGAACCCCGCCGCCACGCCGAAACAGAACGGCAGGCTCTTTTTCAGCCCCGCGCGGCTTGCGTTGCCCATGGACATGATGTTGTTCGGCCCGGGCGTGAATGTGGACAGCAGCACATATGCGAGGAAGTTCGGGAAACTGAACATTGCCGGTGTTCTCCTTGCCATACTTGTGGTATACTATCCAATACGAATCGTATGATATATTGGATGTGCTGTATATTGTATTCGTTGTGCAGCATATTGTCAACAAATGTTTTGGAGGCAGCATGGATGTAACGGGTACGGTGGCGAACAACCTCAAGACCCTGCGCGAGGAACGCAGGCTGAGTCTGGACGCAGTCGCAAAGCTCAGCGGCGTAAGCAAGAGCATGATCGGGCAGATCGAGCGGGGGGAGGTCAACCCCACAATCAGCGTGCTGTGGAAGATCGCGAACGGGCTGAAAATCTCGTTCTCCGCGCTTCTGGAAAAGCCCGCGCAGCAGATGCAGGTCATAAAGGCCGGCGCCGTGCGGCCCATGGTGGAATGCGGCGGCGGCTTTATCAACCACCCGCTGTTCCCGTTTGACGAGCGTACGTGCTTTGAAACCTACCGGCTGGAGATATTTCCTGACGTCCTGTTTGAAACCGAAGCGCATCTATCCGGCACGGAAGAATACCTCACCGTATTTTCCGGGTCTGTGCAGCTGACGGCGGACGGCGTTTCCTGCACGCTTTTGGCGGGCGATTCGGTCCGGTTCCGGGGCGACGTCCCGCACAGCTACGAAAACGCCGGTGAGAATAAGGCGGAGGTATTTCTGGTGATCCACTACGCAAAATAAATTTGCTGTTGAAAACGCAGAAAAGGCAGGGGAAAAATTTATGAAGAAGACGTCGGAAGAATGCGAATATTCCGCCATACTCCAGGCTGCGGAGCGGATGTGCGCGGCGGCGCGGACCGCGCCCAAGACGAAAGGGACGGATCATATTGAAACCTGCGTGCTAACCGGGGAGGAAAAGGACGCGCTGGCGGATAAAATGGAGGAATTGGCGGGCCCGTGGGGCAAGCCCTTCTTCGTGCGGGACGCGGGCAATGTGCGGCAGAGCCCGGCCGTGGTGCTCATCGGAACGCGATTGGGAGTCCATGGGCTCAATGCAGCGTGCCGGTACTGCGGGTATCAGGACTGCGCCGCATGTACGCAGGCGGGTTCGCGCTGCGCGTATGACAATATCGATCTGGGCATCGCGATAGGCTCCGCGGTTTCCGCCGCGGCGGATTGCCGCGTGGACAGCCGCGTGATGTTTTCGGTGGGGCGTACGGCGCTGGAGCTGGGCATACTTGGAGAGGATACGCACAATGTACTCGGCATCCCGCTTTCGGTCTCGGGTAAATCCCCGTTCTTTGACAGAAAATCATAGCGGCGCGTGAAGCGTCAGACAGACGGTATTTTCTAAGGGAAGCGCCGCTTCCCTTTTCTTTGGCCCAAGGGACTTTTATTCCAACATAAAGGAGGATCGGCTGCATTTTTGCGGCAAGTATGGAACAAAACGATCAAATGAATCAAAACAATGTAACGGAAAAACCCCATTGGAAGCGGGTATTCGCGGTATTTACGGCGGGGCAGGCATTGAGCCTCATCGGCTCGTCCGCCGTGCAGTTCGCGCTCATCTGGTGGCTGGCCACGGAAAGCGGCTCCGCCATCGTGCTTTCCATTTCCGGCCTTGCGGCGTTTTTGCCCGGTATATTCATCGGCCCCTTTGCGGGCGTATGGGTGGACAGGCTGAAGCTCAAGCGCGTCGTCATATACGCGGACGCGTTCATGGGCGTATGCGCGGCGGTGCTCGCGGGCCTGTTTTATGCGGGGCAGGGCTCCTACCTTTTGGTATACGCCGCGCTGTTCCTGCGGGGCTTGGGCGGCGCGTTCCACATGCCCGCCGTGCAGAAGGCCGTTCCCATGATCGCCCCGCAGGAGCAATTGATGCGCGTCAACGGGATGATGCAGTTTCTGCAGTCCGGCGCGTTTATGCTGGGCCCCGTCATCGGCGCGGCCATGTACGCGGCGCTGCCGCTCTGGCTCATATTGCTCACGGATACGCTGGGCGCGCTCCTGGCCTGTGTTGCGACGGGGGCTATCGCTATTCCCGACCCTCCGCGGCAGCATGCGGAAACCCCGCACATGTGGCGGGAAATGAAGGCGGGCGCCAAGACGCTCTATTCCATGCGCCGGATGTTTATCGTGACGGTGGCGTCGACCCTCTGCATGGTGGCGTTCATGCCCATGTCCTCGCTGTATCCGCTGATGACCAGCAGCCATTTTAAGGGCACGGCCTGGCACGCGGGCATCATCGAGTTCGTGTTCGCGGCGGGCATGATGGCGGCGGCGGCGCTGGTGAGCGCGCGCGGGGAGGTAAAGGATAAATTCCGTATGATCCACCTTTCGCTGCTGCTCTTGGGGCTCACCTCGCTCTTATGCGGCATTCTGCCGCCGGATATGCGCTGTTTCTGGGCGTTTGCGGTGCTGTGCGCGTTCATGGGCGCAAGCGGCAACCTGTATAACATCCCGTACATGGCCTACATGCAGCAGAACGTGCCGCCGGAGGAAATGGGGCGGGTGTTCTCGCTCGTGATGAGCCTGTCCTCGCTTGCCATGCCGCTGGGGCTTGTAATCGCGGGGCCGGTGTCCGAGGCGGAAGGCGTCGCGTTCTGGTTCCTGATTTCCGGCGTCTTTATGATGGCGGTGACGCTCGTCAGCATGGCGCTCACCGCCCGTATGAAGGAAAAGACGGCGGAGTAAGCTATATAATTGGAAGAAAACGCGGCCCCGCAG
>DATMXR010000023.1:0-16973 GCA_035561315.1 Feifaniaceae bacterium | reverse complement strand
AGTTACCCCTTTTTATATATTATAACAGGATACTGTACGGACGGCGCGTTGTCAAATATATTTGCAGGCCAACGCAAAAGAAGCTGCATTTTACCGCAATCGCTTGTGAGCGCAGCCGTATTTGGGTATAGTAGTACTATCCTATTACCAAAGCGAGGACCTCATGCAAAACATCATCTATTTGAGCAGCGTTTATGATCCCTACCATAACCTTGCGCTCGAATCGCTGCTGTTCGACGCGCAGGGGAGCAGCTGCACGCTCTACCTGTGGCAGAACCAGAACACCGTGGTCATCGGCAAAAACCAGAACGCCTGGAAGGAATGCCGCACGCAGATATTGGAGCAGGAAGGCGGGCACCTGGCCAGGCGCTCCTCCGGCGGCGGAGCGGTGTTCCATGACCTTGGCAACCTGAACTTTACCTTTATATTACCCCGCCGGGCGTACGACGTACACAAGCAGCTTTCCGTCATACAGCAGGCGGCCGCAAAATTCAAAATCGAAACCGAGTTTTCCGGCCGGAACGACCTTCTGGTAAAGGCGAGCGGCGCCAAATTCTCCGGCAACGCGTTCCGCTTCGGCTCGGACGCCGCCATGCACCACGGCACGGTGCTGGTGGACGTGAACATGCAAAAGCTTTCGCGCTACCTTGCGCCCCCGCCGGACAAGCTCACGGCGAAGGGTATTGAAAGCGTGCGCTCGCGGGTGCAGAACCTGAATGAACTGAATCCCGCGCTGACGGTGGATACCATGAAGGACGCGCTGATCGACGCGTTTATCAAGACCTACGGCGTCGCGCGCGTAGGGCAGGAATTTCAGCTGGATGAAGAAAAGCTCGGCGCGCTTACGGAGCTGTACGGTTCCTGGGAATGGAAAATGGGCAGGACGCCGTCGTTTGACATCATGCTCGAGCAGCGCTTCTCCTGGGGCAATATAGAAATGCAGCTTTCCCTGAACAAGGGCTGTGTCGTGGACGCCAAGGTGTATTCGGACGCCATGGACGAGGCGTTTATCGAGCGCATCGCTCCGGTGCTGCTTTGCTCGCCCTTCCAATCCCGTGAAATGGCGGAACGCATCCGCGCGCTGCGCAACCCGCAGGCGAACGAGCTTGCGGACTGGATGCTGGAAAAGGGGTTCTAAGCCGCCCCTTGCCCGTGAGTTCCGGTGATGCCCCGCCGGACGCCCTGTTTTAACGCCCCATTGCAGTTTCCGCCGCAGCAGCGCGGTTCCGCCGACATATACTGGTATATAAACAGGAGGGCGGGGCGCGCTATGAGCTGGCAGGAAAACATACGTCTCCTTTGGACGGACCATTTGGTTTGGCTCAGGCATTTCTTGATCAGCCTGATGTTCAGGCTCCGGGACCTGAGCTACGTGATGATACGCATCATGCAGAACACCATAGACTTCTCGGGCCAGCTCACGCCTTTCTACGGCTTGGATAACACGAAACGCTACGAGGCCCTGCTGGCCGAGCACATCCTGCTGCTGGCTGAACTGGCGTCCACCATAAAAATCGGCTTCGATATTTCCATGCAGCTATCAAAAATGCAGAAAAACGCGGACGACACCGCAGCCCTTTTCTCGGAGCTGAACCCTTATTGGACTCAGGCGGCGTGGCAGGCAATGCTCTACACCCAGTATCAGCTGGAAGAGCAGCTGATCAGGCAGATCAATCAGGACAAGTTTTCCGCTTCGATTTCCATCTATGATGCAATGTACCAAAATGCATTGAATATGGCGGCCTATATGATCGATGGGATCACGGTGCAGTTTCCGCAATATGCGTATCCCACAGGCACCGCTATCATGCCTTAGGCACTTGAGAGTCAAGACGACCGGTTCGGCAGCGGCCGGCAGATCCGGCCCGCCGCCCGGCGGGCCTTTTTCAGCCAACCGACGAAAGTGAAACGCATTTCTATATTGCCATGATCGTTCATCATAATTTCACTGTTATTCCTATGACTATGTCCAATTTGCTATGGTATACTGGTAGCGGATGACCGGCCTGCTGAAATACCATAAAAGACGAGGATGCCATGAAGCGAAGCCTCTGCCTGTTCCTGGTGCTGATATTGCTCGTTGCGGCGGTCCCGGCGTGCAAAGCGCCTGCCGCCGTGGACGCGCGGGATGCATTTTTAAACCTGATCAACGCCGGGGATTACGGCGCGGCGTACGACATGCTGCACTCCTCCGTCCGGTACGACGCGGACCGCGCGGCGAAGGACATTGCGGAAAACAAGCCGCAGCCCGCGAACCGTATCTCAAAGGAGCAGTTCGCCGCCCGCTACGAAGCGATATTTGAAGAGCTTGAGATCGCGGGGCTAAGCTATACGTCGCTTTCCTCCGTGGAGGGCGAGGCCATCTGCGTGTATGATTATTTGCTCAGCTACGACAGCCCCCTCATCGGCGGGCAGGAGATGGAATTCCGCATGTCCGTCCGGCGCGAAAACAGCGTGTGGACGGTGGAGTGGACGCCCGCGCTGCTTTTCCCGGAGATGGGCTGGGGGGATACCGTGCGCGTGGGCAAATCCGCGGCGCTGCGCGGGGAAATTTTAGCCGACGGCGTGGTGTACGCGCAGACGGTCAACGCCGTGAGCGTCATCGCCGTGCCGGATAAAATCGAGGATACGGCCCAGTTCGCCCGCCAGACGGCCATGCTGTTAGACATGTCCGTGGAGGCGGTGGAGAAAAAGCTCAAAAACGTGTACGGGGACTTTGCCATACTCAAGCAGCTGTACCCGGATGAGCTTACCGAAAGCCTGGAGGAGCAGCTTCTTCTGATTCCCGGCGTGTCCATAGACAAAAGCAATTTCGGCACCCTGCGCTACTACCCGCAGAAAAATACGCTCGCGCATATCCTCGGGTATGTCGGCCCGGCCTCGCCGGAGGATCTGAAGACCCTGACCGGCAGCGAAAAAGGGAACGACGTCTATACCGCCGATTCGCGCGTGGGCAAAAGCGGGCTGGAGAGCATATACGAGAATCAGCTGCGGGGTACGGACGGGTACTATATCTACATCAGCGCGGCGGACGGCCTGAACAAAAAGACGCTCTATGAAAAGCAGGCGGAAAACGGGCTGGACGTGCAGCTGACATTGGACCCGGACCTGCAGCGCCGCACGGAGGTATTGCTGCAGTATTCGCTCTTTGGGGAGGACACGGCGGGCGCCGTGGTGGTATTAAACCCCAGGACCGGCGCGATCGAGGCCATGGCCAGCTACCCTTCGTTTGACCTCAACCTGTTTGCGCGCGGTATCCCGGAAGCGGACTGGCAGCGCCTGAGCACGCAGAAAAACGCGCCGCTCTTTAACCGGCTCACCCGCGGCCTGTACCCGCCGGGCTCCATGTTCAAGCCCTATACCGCGGCGGTCGCGCTCGAAAGCGGCGCCATGACGCCGGAGAGCACATTCCCCATGAACAGGGAGACCATAGAGGAGGACAAGTGGCTCCCCTCCGATAACGGCGAGTTCGGCCCCTGGGGGTACGCCACCATCACGCGCGTGCATCTTCAGCACCGGCATTCCCCGCCGCTCAACATGCATACCGGCATGATCGACTCGGACAACATCTATTTTGCCTACGCCGCATTAAAGACCGGCACGGACGCGTTCGTCAGCTTTATGGAAAACGCCGGGTATACCGAAAGCATCCCGTTCGATACGTCGGTGCTGCCCGCGCAGCTCAAAAACAAAAAATCGGAATGGTCGCCCATGCTGCTTGCGGAAAGCTCTTACGGCCAGGGCGAGGTGCTTATCACCCCCCTGCAGGCGGCGTGCATGTTTTCCGCGTTTGCAAACAACGGCAGCATACAGACGCCTTATGTGGTAAAGGGGCTTTACCGCACGGAGGGCCCCGACTATACGCCCGTCAAAGAGCATGAGGACAGCGTGTGGAAGGCGAACGTCGTACGGCAGGATACCGTGAATACGCTGACACCCCTGCTGGAGGACGTCATAGAATCCGGTACCGGCAACTGGCTGCATATGGACGACATCGCGGGCAAGACCGGCACGGCGGAGGTCGGCAACGACAAAACAAAGGAGATCAACTGGTTTGCGGGCTACCGGCTCCGGACCGAAGAGGACAGGCTGGTGCTCGTCATGCTGGAGGTGCCCGCAAACTCCGAGGCGTTCTCGCAGACCAAGTTCGATATCGCGCGGGAACTTTTAAAGCGGGAGGAAGCGCGGGAGGAATAAAAAGCGCCTGCGGATTGCGCGCGGCGCGCGCAATAATATATAAAGTGGAAAGAACGCGTGAAACAAAACTGACGATACTATATAGTAGGGCTGAGTCTTTTGCCGCCGGCCCTCACGAAAAGAGGAGTACCTTCGTTACATGAAGCAAAACAACGTTTGTATTTTCGCCTCCTCCAGCGCGCTGCTGGAGCAGAAATATTTCGCCCTGGCGGAGGAGCTGGGCACCGCCGTTGCGCGTTCGGGCGCGGGCATGGTGTTCGGCGGCGGCCAGCGCGGCCTGATGGGGGCCGTGGCGCGCGGCGTCAGGAAGGAAAACGGGCGCATCATAGGCGTCATACCGGAGCGGCTCAACAAGCCCGGCATCGCCTACACCGAATGCACGGAATTTTACCAGACCGAAACCATGCACGAGCGCAAGCAGCGCATGGAGGACCTCGCAAGCGCGTTCATCGCGCTGCCGGGCGGCTTCGGCACGCTCGAAGAGGTGCTCGAGGTCATTACTTTGCGGCAGCTCGGCTACCACGACAAGCCCATCGTCATCATCAACCTGGACGGCTTTTTCGACCCCATTCTGGAGCAGTTCGAGCGGCTTTACGCCGAAAATTTCGCGGACGTCGCCTACCGCGCCATGTACGCCGTAGCGGGCGGCGCGCGCGAGGCGGTTTCGCTCATCCGATCCTATGTCCCGGCCGATCTGCCGGATAAATTACAGGCAACGGAGGGCAGCGTATGAAAAAGACGCTTTCACCCGCCACAATGATGGAGCATGAACACGAGAAGCGCATCGTCATGGTGTGCGTGACCCGCCAGCGCACCTGCGCAAGGCTGGTGGACCGCGGGGAGGAGATCGCCCGCGAGCGCGGCCTGCCGCTGCATATCGTGCATGCGGTCAGAACAGGGGAAAATTTCCTGGGAAATGCGATCGAAGGGGAGGCTTTGGAATACCTCTTTACCGCGGCGCAGCTTGCGGGCGGTTCGCTCGCCATGCTGCGCGCCGACGACGTGGAGGGGACTTTGGAGGTCTACGCCAAGGCGCACGAGGCGTCCGTACTGGTGCTGGGCGCGTCGCCGGATACCTCGGGCGATACCTTCGTCACCCGCATGCAGCGCCGCCTGCCGGGGATGCGGGTGGAGATCGTGTAGGGATAGCGTTGGAATAGGATGCATGCTGAAACTCATGCTCAAAAAGCCGGGGGCAAGCGTTTCCAACCTCCTTCCGATATTGCGGTCTAATTTTAGAAGCACTCATAAACCTGACACGCTGCTGTCAGGTTTTATCGTATACGATAAACGCAAATCGTGAAGGGGAAGATGGAATGGGAGGGCAATACGTCAACCTGACGGCGGAAAATTTGAGCCGTGAGCACGTATGCTGCGCCATAGCCGGTCAAAAGCATCGGCGCGGCGTCGGCTTGAAAAAGGCATGGCTCAAAGAGAGAATGCGGGAAGGGCATGTATTCCGGAAGCTGGATGAGAAAGGCAAGGTCTTTATTGAATACGCGCCGCTTGAAAAAGCCTGGGTCCCCGTTACCGGCGAAAACTATATCTACGTCTATTGCCTGTGGGTATCGGGAAGCTTTCGGGGAAAAGGGCATGGAAAGGAGCTTCTTGCATACTGTATCGAGGACGCGAAGCGGCAGGGCAAGTCCGGCGTTTGTGTCGGTTCCAACAAGAAAAAACCCTTTTTGTCCGACAGAAAGTTCATGGAATCGTTTGGCTTTGAAGCGGTCGATGCAGTTGGCGACGAGTATCTTTTATTGGCGTTGTCGTTCGATGGAACAACGCCGCGGTTCACAGAGCGCGCAAAAGCGCAACGCATCGCCGGCGAGGATTTGACAATCTACTACAGCGTGCAGTGTCCCTATATTCCGGATTGTATCGCACAGGTTGAAAGCTATTGCAGAGAAAACCATATTCCGCTCACCTTAATTGCGGTCGATACGCTGGAAAAGGCAAAATTGCTTCCCTGCGTATTCAACAATTGGGCTGTGCTTTATCGCGGCAAATTTGAAACGGTGCATTTGCTGAACGAAGGATACTTAAAGAAACTGCTTGCTCATAAAAAGTGAGAAGGGATACGTCCTTCCGAATAATAGCGTATTGGTTCGGCCGTTTCCGCACTCCTCAAAAAGCGGATGCGATCTTTTTGCTCCTATCTGCTTACGTTCCCGGTATCAGCCGCAGCAGCAGGTTGGAGTTGTAGAAGAAGCTCCCGAAGTACGAGGCGTCTATCAAATCGCCCGCCTTGGGCAGTATAATCAGCAGTATGGGCACCAGAAGGAATATCAGGTACATCGCCAAAAACCCGCGAATCAGCCCGAAGCACGCCCCCAGCAGCCCGTCCGCCGAATGCAGCACCGGGAGCCCGTTCCTCGCGTATGTCACCAGGTGTATGGCAAACGCGAGCAGTAAGCGCACCACGGCGAACAGCGCCAATACGGCCAGCAGGTTCAAAAACACGCTGACAATCGTCAGGTTGAAGTATTCGCCCAATGTGGACGCGCCGTCCTCCGCAAAGGCTTCGCGCGCGATGTTCTCGGAGATCCGCTCGCCCATGGGCACGGGCAGCGTGGCGTTTTCCATCACGCCGGAAAGCTGCTCCGCGCTCAGCCCGGAGATCGGGGTCTTGCTCAGTTCCACATCCTGCACCAGTTCCGCGCCTTCCGTATAATAGAGCGCCGTGGTGTAAAGCTCCTCGTCCGCCTTGATGGCGTTGGTGACAAGGGGCCGCAGGCAAAGCGCAAGCGCGAACGCGAGCACGTACGCGCCCAGCGAGAGCACCGTGTGCACAAAGCCGCGGTACCAGCCGCCCAGCAAAAACACCGCGAACACCAGCAGCACGGCGATATCCAGTAAATTCATAAAAAGCCTCCGTTCCCGGTTCCGCGCCGCCATGGCGCGGGCGCCGGTTATGCCACTTTGACCGTGTAGCAGGCCGAAGCGGAATGCAGCAAAAGCGTGCCGGAATCGATTTTCTCCGCGGATACGATCTCCGCCGCCACATGGCGGGTGTTGACGAGTTTCCCGTCCGCGCCGTACACCGTGTAGCCGTCGTTTGTCACGGCCACGAGCTTTCCGCCCATGATAAACGCGTCCACGGTGCCGGCGGGGAGCTGATACAGCCGCTGCGTCGTCCCGGCCACGTCCGCGTCCTTTACCGTCAGGAGCTTGACGGTGCCGGGCTTGTCGGCGCTGCGGGGCCTTAACAGGAAGAGCGGGCTGCCGGCCGCTTCATAATCCATCACTTCCCAGCCGTAGAGCATTTCGCGGTAGCTTTCGCGGTTTCCTTCGAGCGAGTAGCGGATGAGCTGGTTTGTGCCCACCGCGTATATGCCCGAGGACGTAAAGTAGATGTGCTCGATGAGCTGGTTTTGTATCTGCATCACGCCGCTCGTCGCCGCGCGCGTCATATCGTATATGGTGATGGTGGAAAGCGGCGTGCCGCTGTCCAGGGAGGTTGTGAGCACGTACAGGTACTCGTTGCCCGCGGTATAGAAGCCATAATCCACAATGAACTGGCCGGGGAATGTCAGCTGGTCCTTCTGCGCGCCCGTCCTGTCGAACACCTGTATGGTTTCCGCGCCGGTCTCGTCGGCCCGGAGCGCCGCCACCGTGGTGGAGCCGCAGGTCACATACAGCAGCGTGCCGGTAAACTCTACGGGATATGTGGTGTCCACGATTTTGAGCGCCTTGCTGTTGTACACCGCGTGGATGGTCGCGCTTGCGGCAAGCTTCAGGTCGGACGCCACGGGCGCGTGGTAGTCGCTGCTTTCGTTGTTCAGGTCCTTGTAATAGAGCGTGCCGTCCTTGACGTATAAAAAGCCCTGCCCGGTAAAGATCGCCTTGTCCTGCGGGGCGAACGGCAGTTGCGTCAGGGCCGCCTGGGTGGACATGGAATGGTTCAAAAGCAGTATCCCCGCCACCACGCCGGCGAGTATCAGAAGCAAAATGCCGAACAGGAACAACAGGCGCAATACGGTCTTGCGCTTGTTCTTTGCTTTGCGGCGGCGTTTTCCTTCCATTACAGACAGGCTCCTTTTTGAACGAAAGGCGTCATACTCATACCTCGTACACGGAAAGCACCTGGTTGGCCACGGATTCCTTGGTGGTGCGCAGGTCCATCGCCTGCTTCACAAGGTACCGGTGCGCCTGCGCCTCGGTCATGGAGGCGTGCTCCATCAGCGCGAATTTGGCGCGGTCCACCAAACGCTGCTGCTCCAGCCTTCTTTCGAGCGTCCGCTTTTCCTGCAAAAGCTGGTTGAGCCGCGTGTGGGCGGCCAGCGCAAGCTTTACGGTATGCAGCATGGTGCTGCGCGTCATGGGCTTCGTCAGGCAAAATATCCCGCCCGGTTCCGCGCGCTCGGCCACCTCGTCATACAGCTCCGCTTTTACAAGCAGCACCACGCCCGCGGCGGTGTTCGCCGCAAAATCCAGCGCGAGATCGTGGCCGAACTCGTCGGTCAGCGGCGCGTTGACCACGACGAGCGCGTAGTCGCCCTCCGTCAGGTTCCGGCGCGCCTCCGCGCCGCTCTGCGCAAGCGCCAGCTCGCCGGGTATGGCGCCCAGGATATCCTGCAGGAGCTGGCCGCCCTTTACGGTGCTTGAGATCAAAAGGATCCGGTCCGTCGCCGCCACCCCCTTTGCTGCATCATACGCATCTGAGCTGTCCCCGCCTTATACGTCAAAGAGCGGGTCTTCGAGCGCGGGGAGGGCGGCGGGCTCGAATTTGTCGGCGTCCCGCTGCACCTGGAACAAATGCTTCCTTACCTGCTCGGGCAGCACGCGGGCGACAAATTCGCTCGTTTCTGCGATCTGCACGGCGTCCAGAAGCGTTTGCGGCAGGCGGGACAACGGCTCGGCGGCGTCGGCCGCCTTGGGCGGCGGCAGATGCTCCTCCATGCCCTCCAGCCCCGCGTGGATCAGCAGCGCGAACGCGATGTAGGGATTGATGGCAGGGTCGGGGGCGCGAAGCTCCATGCGGGAGGACTCGCCCTGCGCCGCGGGGATGCGGATCCACTGTGAGCGGTTCTGGTGGGACCAGCTCACGTACCCCGGCGCCTCCATTTTGCCCAAACGCTCGTAGGAGTTGGGCATGGGGTTCAGCAGGGAGGTCATCTCGGCGGCGCGGCGCAGAATGCCCGCCAAAAAGCCTTCGGCCTCGGGCGCGCGGGCGCCGCTCTTTTCAAAGAGGTTATCCGTGCCCGAAAGCAGACTCATGTTCACATGCAGCCCGCTGCCGATCACGCCCGGTATGGGCTTGGGCAAAAATGACGCGAACAGCCCGTTTTTGCTGGCGACCGTGCGGACGACCTGCTTCAATGTCATCAGGTTGTCCGCCGCGCGTAAAGCGCCCGCGTATTTCAATACGATCTCGTTCTGGCCGGGGCCGGATTCGTGGTGCGAGCTTTCCACAGAAATGCCCATGCTCTCAAGCGTCAGGCAGATCTCGCGCCGTACGTTTTCGCCGCGGTCTCGCGGGGCGATGTCCAGAAATCCCGCGCTGTCGTGCGGCTTGCGGGTGGGGCTGCCGTCTTCGTCCAGCTGAAAGAGGTAGAATTCGCACTCCACGCCGATCTGGCAGGTATAGCCCATTTTCTGCGCTTTGCGCACGGCCTCGCGCAGCAGGTTGCGACTGCTCCCCGCAAAAGCCGTGCCGTCCGGGTGCCGGATGTCGCACAGCAGCCGCGCCACGCGGCCCTGCTGCGGCCGCCACGGCAAAAGCGCAAGCGTGTTGGGGTCGGGCATCAGCATCAGGTCGGATTCCGCAATGCGCAAAAACCCCGGCACCAGGGAAGCGTCGAAGGATACGCCGTCGGCAAGCCCGCGCGCAAGCTCCGAACTCAGCAAGGAAATGTTGCGCCCGCGCCCGAACAGGTCGCAGAACATCAGCCGGACGAACTTGACGTCGTTCTCCTCCACAAAGGAGAGAAGCTCTTCCTGTGTATAGCCCATGCCGAACCTCCTGTATAAATGTAACTCTGTTTATTTTTGCAATAAAAGTGCAGGATTGCCTGCGCAAATTCACAGTTTCACCGCGCCGTTTCATCCATGCACACGCCGCGCCGCTTCATGCACATGGGGTGTGCATGGACAACTCCCTGTTTTGGGGCATCGGTGGATAACTCTGTGCATAATGTTCATAACCGCTGTGCAAAACATTCCGGGAACGGTGTGCAGAAATCATTTTATTCCCTGCATGTGTCTACGCTTGTGTTCGATTTTACATGCATTTTACCGAACAAACGGATATTTTGTCGTAAAAGCGCAGGTTATAAACAACGCCGTGGTCAAAACGGCCCCCTATGGGCAGGTCCGGTCGATTCGACTAATTATGCACGGTTTCATGCAATTATGCAAGCGGGCTGCGTTTGGGCATGACGGGGCAGTTCCATCGCAAAAGCTCGCCGCCGAACGGCTCAGCCGCGCGGATGGCGCGGGTGGTCAGGTCGTCCACGTCCTCCTGGACGAGGGCGGAGAGCGCGTGGATGGTGAGTATGTGCGGCAGGTCAAGCTCGGGCTTGAACTGCGGCTCGCCTATCGCGAAGCCCGCGGCCTTGGCCTGCTCCTGAAACAGGAGCCGCGTCTGCTCGCTGGGAAAGCACATGGAAAACGTCATCCGCCGCACGGCTGCAAGATTGTCCCCGCTTTTTTTGAGCCGCCCGATCATCTCCGCGTTCAGCACCGTCTGATACTTGGCGGCGTCGGGCAGCAGCAGCGCGTGGTAGGTCAGCCAGTCCGGCTCGTGCGCGGAGCCGGGGGAAACGGACAAAAGCTTTTCCTTGCCCGCGATGCGCTCGATCTCCGCCATCGCTTCTTCCGCGTCCCGCACGTAAAAATAGTATTGCCGCAGCGCGTCCATGTCGATCACGCCTACGTATACGGCGTCGGGAAGCGCGCGCAGGAGCTTCCGCTCTATTTTATCGCAGCGGCGCTCCTCGCGCGGCGTAAATGCCTCCGCACCGCTTTCATGCGGGGAAAGCGCGCAGTACACCAAAGCTTCGTACCCCGCCATGGGCTCGTCGTAGCCCGTATCCACGGTAAAATGCGCCCGTGCATTCTGCAGAGGCCACACATAACTGAAAAACGTATCTTCCGCTTGCTTGCGCATGCCGCTCCTTTCCGGACACCCCTCTTAAAGTACCATTTTATCAGCAGGCAGGCAAGCATGCAAGAGAATAGGGGTCCTTGCGCGGCCGGGAGGGTGTAAAGGTTTGATGAACGGGCAAAAGAACAAACCCCGCCTGGATTGCAGGCGGGGTCAGATTATCGGCAGAGTACGTTGAGGGCGCTGCCTCCAAACACCCGCTTAGGGACGTGTCCCTTTGACGGGGCTTAGGGGCAAAGCCCCTGAAGATCAATTACTTCAACAGCTCGCCCAGCTCATCCACCGCGCTGTCGAACGCGTCGAGCGCGGCCAGTATGCTTTCGGGCTTTGTAAGATCCACGCCCGCGTTCTGCAGCAGCGCTATGGGGAAATCGCTGCCGCCGCTTTTTAGGAAGGCGAGATAGTTGGTAAGCCCGTGCCCTTCGAGTATGCCGTGCGCCAGGGCGACGGCGGCGCAGAAGCCGGTGGCGTACTGGTACACGTAAAACGCGTTGTAGAAGTGCGGGATGCGCGCCCATTCGATGCGGATCTCGTCGTCCACGACCACGCCGGGATAAAACAGCTCGTTGAGCCTGCCGTATTCCTCGCACAGCGCGTCCACCGTTAAAGGCTCGCCCGCCTCGCACATGGAGTGCGTCTTCTGCTCAAAGGCCGCGAACATGGTCTGGCGGTATACGGTGGTGCGGAACTGCTCCAGGTAGTGGTTGATGAGGTACGCCCTGCGGGCGGGGTCGCGCTCGGTTTTCAACAGGTGGCGGGTTAAAAGCACCTCGTTGACGGTGGAGGCGACTTCCGCCGCCATGATCTTATACTGCGCGTCCTGGTAGGGGAGGCTGCTGTCGGAATAATAGGAATGCATCGCGTGGCCCAGCTCGTGCGCCAGCGTGAACGCGTAATCCTCTTCCTCCTGGTAATTTAAAAGCACATACGGATGCGTGCCGTACGCGCCCCAGGAGTACGCGCCGGTGGTCTTGCCCCTGTTCTGCGGCACGTCGATCCAGCCGTCCCTGTAGGCGATGTCGAGCATTTTGGAGTACTCCGCGCCCAGGGGCTTCAGGGCTTCCTTTACCAGCGCCTTCGCGTCCTCGTAGCTAAGCTTCTTGGGCGTGGCGGGCACGATGGGCACGTACAGGTCGTACATGTAAAGCTGGTCCACGCCCAATGCCTTCCGGCGCAGCCGGAGGTATTTTTCTATGGAAGGCAGGCGGCTTTTTATGGCTGAGATCAGGCCGTCGTACACCGAAAGCGGCACGTTTGTGGAAAACAGCGCCGCGCCGATGGCGCTGTCGTAGCTGCGCGCCCTGGCGAAAAACACGTCCGCTTTCACGCTTGCGGCGTAGGAGGCGGCAAGCGTGTTCTTTAAGCTTAAATAAGAAGCGTAGAGCGCTTTGTAGGCGGTTTTGCGGACTTCCCGGTTTTTGCTTTCCAAGAAGCTGCGGTAATTTCCCTGGGTCAGTTCCACGGTATCGCCGCCGTCGTCCGTGATGCTGCCAAAGCGGATATCGGCGTTGTTGAGCATGGAAAATATCGAGTCCGCCGCGGCGAGCGGCTCGCCCGCAAGGGCCATGATCCGCTCCTCGTTGGCGGTGAGCGTGTGCGGCCTGCGCCTTACCAAATTGTTCAGCACCCGGCGGTACTCCTTCAAAATGGGAGAATCGATCCAGCTTTGCAGCGTATTCGGGTCTATCGCGAGTATCTCCGGCGTCATGAAGGAGGAAGCCGCGCCGTACGCCACGCTCTGCTGCATGGCCCGGTCGGTCATGCCCTGGTACTTGGCCACGGCGTTGTCCTCGTCCTGGTGCATGTGGGCGTATACATAGAGCCGCTCCAGCTTGAGCGAGAGGGCGCTTTCCTGTTTTAACCCGGCAAGCAGCGCCTCCGCGCTTGTAAACGTGCCGGAAAGCCGGGGAAACGCCGATATCTCCTGCTGCACGTCTCTAAAATCCGCCTCCCACGCCTCATCGGAAGCGTACATGGCGGTAAGGTCCCATGTCAGGGCGGCGTCGAGTTCCTGCCGCGCGGGCAATGTCTTGGGCATATGAGTCCTCCTAATAAATAAGATAAGCGGGGCGGATGGCGCGTCAGAGCGTACGGGGCCCGTCGCGCAGCTCGTCCGGGTCGGTCACGGAGAATTCCGGCCCGTCTGCGCGCGCCGCGATATCTACATACAGCGCGGTATGAAGGGCGGTGCCGTAGGGGGCGACAAGCGCCCCGGCCAAAGCGGCCAGCACGGCATAGAGCGTGAACGCCGCCTCAATATTCTGCCACAGAAGCAGCGCGGGCAAACACAAAATCACGGAAATTGCGCCCGTTACAAGCAAAAACAGCACCGTTGCGCCCACAACGCGCCAGAAATGCTTCGCGGTCAGCTTGAACGCGCGGCCTACGGCGGAAAAGGCAAACTTCTTTTCACGCGCCGCGACGGGGTAGATGAGCGCCGTGAACGCGTTCAATACCGCGGCAAGCAGCACGATCAGCAGAACAATCACGACAAGCGTGATCAGGAAGGGCGCGGGCAGCGCGCCGCGTTCCACATAGGGGATGGAGGAGAACAGCGAGGCCGTCATGCCGAAAACGCCGAGGAACAGATATGCCGCAAAGATGACGGCTGCGATCCCGATCTCCAGCAGCAGCTGCGCAAGGAACGTGGTGTAAAAGCGCCTGAGGCCTATGGGCAGGGCGTAGCGGAAGAGCTGGCTCAACGAGCCCGCCCGCCCTTCCATACGCTCGTCCATCTCCAGATAGAGCGCGCCCTGGTACATGGGCGTGAGCAGGAAGCGGACCGCGAGGGAAAGGACCGAGGTCAGCAGCGTGGAACTGAGCACCGCGCCGATATCCGCCAGCCCGGCGTCCGCGGGGGAGCTGCCCAGCTTGCCGAATCGGGCGAAATTGTCCTGCAGGTCCGGCCAAAATCCCGTGTCGCCCAAAGCGGCATACTGCGGAAGCGCGAGAAGCAGCGTGGGCAGGCTGACCAACAGGAGGGAGATCAAAAGCGTTTGCCAGAAGCCGCGCCTGTAAAGCTGCCAGGCAATGCCGAATATCCCGCGCATGCGCAGCGGCGCGCGGGTGAGGGGCGGATAAGGCGTCATAAATTCCATAGCGTGTACCTAAGGCTTAGAGCGTGCGCGGCCCGTCGCGCAGCTCGTCCGGGTCGGGGTCGGGTACGGAGTCCGGGTCGATCACGGAGAATTCCGGCCCCTCCGCGCGGGCCGCGATATCCACATACAGCGCGGTCTGGAACGCCGCGGAATACGGGGAGACAAGGGCGCTCACAACGGAGAGCAGCACGGCAAGAAGTATAAACATCGCCTCGGCATTCTGCTGCAAAAGCAACGCGGGCAAACATAAGATGCACGAAAGTATGCCGACTGCAAGCGAAAACAGCAGCGTGGCGCCCAATATGCGCCAAAAGTGCTTGGCGGCCAGCTTGAACGCGCGGCCAACGGCGGAGAACGCGAATTTTTTCTCATGCGCCGCAACGGGGTAGATGAATGCCATGAACACGCCCGCGCACAGGGCAACCAGAAGCGACAGCACCGTGACGACGCCCATTGGGAGGGAAGCGGCCGTAAGCGCGGCCGTATCCGGCGAGCGGATCAAAGAGGGCAAGACGGAGAGCAGCGCGCCGAAAGCGCCAAACGAAGAGATCAGCGACGTGACGACGCCGACCCCGATCTGCAACACAAATGCCGCAAGAAACGTGGTGTAGAAGCGCTTGAGGCCTATGGGCAGGGCGTAGCGGAAGAGCTGGCTTAACGTGCCTGCGCGGCCTTCCATGCGCTCTTCCATTTCCAGATAGACCGCGCCCTGGTACATGGGCGAAAACAGGAATGTGACCAAAAGGGATACGAGGCCCGTCAGCAGCATGGACCAGAGCATTCCGCCCACTTGCCGGAGGCCGAATTCCGGGGAGATGCTGCCGCCGAACGGGGCAAGGCCGCTTTGCACTTCCGGCAGGAGAAGGTTCAGCGTGGAAAAATACGGAAGAAACATCAGCAGCATGGGCAAGCCGACCACCAGGAGGGACACCAAAAACATCTGGAGGAAGCCGCGCTTATAAAGCTGCCAGGCGATGCCGAATATTCCGCGCATGCGCAGCGGCGCGCGGGCTAAAGGCGGATAAGGCGTCATAAATTCCATAGCGAGACCTCTTTTCTTTTAAAATGATACCGTACCCCACATGTTATGCGGGCCGCGCGCGGCCTATTGCGCCATTTATTTTCCCAGCAGTTCCTGCGCGATCGCGGCGGCGGAGCGGAAGGAGAGCGGGGAGCCGCCGTTCACCCCGGCGGCGGCCGCGTAATCGATGCAGGCGTTCTGGATGCTGTCCACATCCACATCCTTGCCCTCGCGCAAAAGCGTAAACTGGACCAGCTCGATAAATTCCTTCAATTGCGGCGGCGGCAGGCTGACGCGCAGCGGGAAAAAGGCGTCCTCCGCCTTTCTCGCCGCGGCGCAGATCAAAAGGTTGGGCGCCGTCAAAAGCGCCAGGGAGAGCGCGGCGCGAAGCTTCGGCCACGCGGGGTCCTGCGAATCGAACTCGTCCAAAAACAGCAGGAATTTCAAGGGCTGTTTTAAAAGCTGCGGCAGCGCGCGCGTCAGGCCGTGTAGATGCCCCGGCGGGCAGTACACCAGCCGAAGCTCGGGCAGCTCCCGCGCAAGCGAAAATATCTGCGTGGTCTTGCCCGCGCCGGCGCCCCCCGTCAATAAAAAGTTCTGCGCGTTTTCCCCGCGCATAAAGCGGATGGCGTTGTGCATGGCCTGCTCGCGCTGGGCCTGGTAGAACGTGAACGCGTCCTCTTCGGGCAAAGACTGCGCGCTAAGGCCCGAAAGCGTTCCGTCCTCTCCTACTATAAACAGGCGGTACCGCGTAAACACGCCGTACCCGCAGGTCGCGGCGTAGTTCCAGAGATCGTCCAGCAGCAGCCCGCGGTCGGCAGAATTATCAAGCCTTACGTAGAGTTCCTCCAAAGAAGGGTCTGCGGCGTACGGGTCTTTTTGCTCTTCCGGCTGGTAACGCCAGCTGATAAAGTCGTTTTCGTCTATAGGAAGCGGGATGGGCTCCGCCACGGGCGCGGGAATCGCGGCGGGCGCGGCCTGGGGCAGGGGCCGGTTGGTGGTGCCTCCCCATACGGCGGAGGAAAGCACGCTGATGTTATCCTTCTGCGGCGTGCGGCGGGCGCTGCGCTGGTCCCGCGCTTTTTCGCCGATCCACCGCTTGGCGATGACGCTGTTCAAAGAAAAGAGCACGTCCATGCGCTTGAGGTCGGCGCGCATGGCGGTGGAGAGGGGTTCGTCCCACACGCCGCGCGCGGCGGCGGCGGAAAACGGGTTTTCCCGCTCGGTCAGCACCCAAATCAAAAAGTCCCGGAACAGGTCCCCGCTCACACGGCGGTAGCCGCCCTTTATAAGCGCGGCGCAAAGCGCGTGGTATTCCTTTGCGGCGGCGAGCGGGTCGTTCTGCAGCAGATGGGAGAGCATCGAGGCGAGGCACGCAAACGGCGGCTCCTCCAACGAGTCCCGGAGCACCGTAAAACGGTTGAGCGCGCTGAACAGAGTCAGGCATCCTTCCTGGCAGGGCATATCCTTGAGCGACATGAAATTGCCCCCTTTGCTTATTCCGCTTATAAACCCCAGTTTATAAGTTCCATTGCCCGTATGGGTACAGTAT
>DATMXR010000022.1:0-3502 GCA_035561315.1 Feifaniaceae bacterium | reverse complement strand
GTACTATATATTGTACCACCCGCGCCATAAATGTCAATCCGGCAATTGACGGAAAAACGGGCGCGAACGGGCTTCCCGCTTCATAAAAGATACCCGTCGTTTCACCCGGCCAATCGCTTGTTATAATCGAAAAGGTCCCTTTTTTGATATGGGCGCCCGTTATTTTGCCCCGATTTTTGCGCGGCGCGCCGTTTGCGCGCGCCGTATGGATGCGGTATAATAAGAATTCAGTAAAAACGGCGCGGACCGCCCCGAACCGCGGAGGAACAATGATCGAGCTGAAAGACGTAAGCTTTACATACGAGTCTGCGCCCCGCCCCGCGCTCAGCGATATCTCGCTGCGCATCGCGGACGGCGAAATGCTCGCCGTCGTGGGCCACAACGGCTCGGGCAAGAGTACGCTCGCGAAGCATTTGAACGGCCTGCTGCTGCCCTCCTCCGGCCAAGTGCTGGTGGACGATATGGATACCGTGAACCCGGACAACCTTCTTTCCATCCGCCAGCGAGTGGGCATGGTGTTCCAGAACCCGGACAACCAGCTCGTGACCACGATCGTGGAGGAGGATGTGGCGTTCGGCCCCGAAAGCCTGGGCGTGGAGCCTTCTGAAATCCGCCGCCGCGTGGACGAGTCGCTCCGCATGGTGGGCATGACGGAATACGCCAAGCGCGCGCCGCACATGCTTTCCGGCGGGCAGAAGCAGCGCATCGCCATCGCGGGAATGCTGGCCATGCACCCGAAAGTCCTGGTGCTGGACGAGGCGACCGCCATGCTGGACCCGGAGGGCAGGCGGGAGGTATTGTCCATCGTCTCCGCGCTCAACAGGGAGCAGGGCATGACGGTGGTGATGATTACCCAGCTCATGGAGGAAGCGGCGCTGTGCGGCCGCGTGGCCGTGCTGAGCAAGGGCAATCTCATATTGCTGGATACCCCGCGCGCGGTGTTCCGCGAGACGGAGGCGCTGCGGCTTGCGGGCCTGGACGTGCCCGCCATGGTAAAATTGCGCAACAGCCTTGCGGAAGCGGGCGTAAATTTGCCGGGTGAGCCCATCGGCATAGAGGAATTCGCCGCCTCCGTGGAGCGGGCAGTCAAAATGAAGCGCGGCGCATAACTGCGCGGCTTGTCATTTGGAAGCTATATTTAGAAAGCGAGCAAACATGCCCATAGTACTGGAAAACGTATCCCATGTTTACATGCCAAACAGCGCCATGTCCCAGACGGCGCTCAACAACGTTTCCTTCCGGGTGGAGGAAGGCGAGTTTTTCTGCATCATCGGCCACACCGGCTCGGGCAAGACCACGCTGCTGCAGCACATGAACGGGCTGGTACAGCCTTCCGGCGGCCGCGTGCTGGTGGACGGGCTGGATCTTTCCGTCAAAAAGCAGCGCGTCGAGGCGAGAAGCCGCGTGGGCCTGGTGTTCCAGTACCCGGAATACCAGCTTTTTGAGGAAACGGTGTTTTCGGATATCGCGTTCGGCCCAAAGAACCTGCACGTGCCGGAAGCGGAGATCAGGGAGCGCGTGGAGGAGGCCATGCTGCTGGTGGGCCTTGCGCCCGACCTGTTTGCGGAGAAATCCCCGTTCGATCTTTCCGGCGGCGAAAAGCGCCGCGCGGCTTTAGCCGGCATCCTCGCCATGCGCCCGCGCTACCTGCTGCTGGACGAGCCCATGGCGGGACTTGACCCAAAAGGCAGGCAGAGCGTGATCGACCTGCTGCAGGCGCTGCGGGAAAAGACGGGCTGCGCGATCGTCATGGTATCGCACTCCATGGACGACGTCGCCCGGAACGCGGAAAAGATCGCCGTGCTCAACCATGGCGCGCTCGTCATGCTGGATACGCCCAAAAACGTGTTCGCGGAGCCTGAAAAGCTTATAGACCTCGGCCTCGATATCCCGCAGGCGGCACAGCTTGCATTAAAGCTCCGGGAACGGGGCGTACAGGCGCCCGCGGGCGCGTACCGCGAGGAGGAGCTTTATGCGTTCCTGCTGGAGGCGCTTAAATGACAAACATTACGTTGGGGCAATATTTCCCGGGTGATTCCGTTATCCACCGCCTGGACCCGCGCACCAAAATGCTCACGATGCTCTTTTACATCGTCGTCGTGTTCCTGGTGAAAGAGCTTCTATTGTTCTTGCTACCCTTCGCGTTCGTGGTGGCGGTGGTGCTGCTTTCGGGCGTGCCGTTTTCCTATGTGCTGCGCTCGTTAAAGCCTTTGCGGTTCCTTTTGATATTCATGTTCTTCATGAACCTGTTTTTGACGCCGGGGGAGACGGTGCTGTTTGAATACGCGTTCCTGCGCGTCACGAAAGAGGCGCTGCTGCAGGCCGTGTTTATTTCCCTGCGCCTCGTCCTGCTGGTGGGCGGCACGTCGCTTATGACGCTGACGACCTCGCCCATCGCGCTGACGGACGGATTGGAGCGGCTTCTTAAGCCCCTCTCCAAACTGAAATTCCCCGCGCATGAGCTTGCAATGATGATGACGATCGCGCTGCGCTTTATCCCCACACTGATGGAGGAGGCGGACAAAATCCGCAAGGCGCAGCTTTCCCGCGGGGCGGATTTTGAAAGCGGCAACCTCGTCAACCGCGCCAAGAGCATGATCCCCATATTGGTGCCGCTGTTCGTTTCCGCCTTCCGCCGCGCGGACGAGCTCGCCATGGCCATGGAATCCCGCTGCTATCACGGCGGGGAAGGGCGCACGCGCATGCATGTGCTGCGCTATGCGCGCGCGGACGGCTTCGCGTTCGCCGTCACGCTCCTAATGGGCGCCGCCATCGTGCTGCTTCAGGCGTTCCCGCTATGAACGCGCGCAGGCGGAAAGGTTTTTTGATCGCGGCGGGGGCGCTGCTGCTGATCGCCGCGGCCTGGAGCCTGCTCCTTTCGGGCGGCGCGGGCGCGCAATTGGCAGGCACGCTCAATGCCTACGGCTATTCGCTCACCGCGGACGATATCTACCCCGCCGGGGCGTGGGAGGATACAAGCGTCGCCGCGCTGCTTTCGGGCGCGGAGCTCGACGCCGCGATATCGGCTTCCAAAGAGACGGGCTTCCCTTCCGATGTGAATAAAACCGGCGACGTCACGCTAGTTATGGCCAATGCGGGCGGGGACGACGTCATTACCCTCTACCTCGTCAACGGCGAAATCGAGCTTGCGTTCGTGCAGGTCACAGGCTCGGACGCGGTAAAGGCGCTGGGAACGTAACCGTAGGGCGCGCCGTTATATGGCGGCAATGGATGCGTGGAGGGGGCGGCATTCCCTGCAAGCGCAAATTGTAGGGCGCGACGCCCTCGGCGCGCCGTTATATAACCGAATTGCAGGAATACGCGGAACGCCGAGGGCGACGTCCCCTACAGATACGGTAAGGACGCCGGTGATGTGAACAGCAGCATAAATACAAAAAAACGCCGCAGGCGGTTTTACCGCAATTATCCATTATTCACCATCCATTATTCATTATAAACGGGAGGTCCCATGCGCCGAATCCGCCTCATCATCGAATACGAC
>DATMXR010000021.1:0-7584 GCA_035561315.1 Feifaniaceae bacterium | reverse complement strand
CCTTTACTCCTCTCGAACTTCTCAAACCTGTGAAAGTAATACCCAAGCCTTTAAGGCTTCTCGCCCCAGTCCCACCTAAATCAAAGTAATAAAAAGCCCCGCAACCAACACGGTGTGGGGCTTTTATGTCTGTCGCTCAGGCGGCCTTTTGATCTCCGCGGTCTATGTCTCGTCTCGTCAGTAATCAGGAATATGAGCCAGCTTCCGTCCTTAATGGAGTAACCTCCAGTTCGTTCTGCTGCCCTCTCTACCAGCTTGTGTTCAACCCACTCTCTAATGGTCCTCCCTTGTGATCGTCGCCTCCTTGGTTGCGTTGATGTGGGCATACGGCCATGACGCATGCCCACACCGTAAGAAGCCGCAGCCTAATACTCAGCCCAAAACGGTCTTCACGTTGGATGTATGCGTTTATGCTACGAAGAAAATGAGCAGGATAGCACCATCCGCAGTAATTCATAAAAGGAGCATTACACCGTAAGGGGTAAATTAAGGGGTGAACCGTAAAAACGGCGAAACAAAAGCATGAAAAAAGCCCTAAAACACTAAGGTTTAGGACTTCCATTTTGGCTGCGGAACTAGGATTCGAACCTAGACAATACGAGTCAGAGTCGTAGGTGCTACCATTACACAATTCCGCAATGCGTCTGTAATTGAAAAAACAATCCCGTGGTGCCGTTCGCCTTGTTATAACACCCGCCTCCAAGGCAGGTGGGTGCACTATAGCGGATAAAGCCTTCCCGACCGTATCGGGCATGGCCGTTTCCGGCCAACGCGTGCTCCCGACGTCACACTGTGGGTTTATAACAGAAAACGTGACGCACACCATAGGATTACTGGTGGGATTAGTTGGGATCGAACCAACGACCTCTACGATGTCAACGTAGCGCTCTGACCAGCTGAGCTATAACCCCATTTTACCCTCGAAATTTTCGGGTGCACATACTATTATACATAAAAGGCGGTTGAATGCAAGGGGAAATTTACCCTGCGGGCGCGGACAAACCCCTCGCAATATGCTATACTATAAGGGAATCCGCCCTATGCTGCGCCGGGTCGGGCCGCGGTGTTCAAAGGCCGCATAAACATCCAAAACGGACGCGGAGCTGAACGGGCGAATGCTTGCGCAGGAAAGAAAGGCAAAAATTCTATGGCCTATTTCTCTTTGGGAACGCCGCGCCAAAAGCTGATGATTTTGTATTTTCTCAAGGCGATCGATTTTGAAATCACAAGAAATCAGCTCTTCCGCATATTTGCGGAACGGGACTGGATGGATTATTTTGATTTTCAGGCGAGGATGAACGAGCTCGAGGAGGACGCGCTCATCGCCGCCATTCCCTGCGCGTTCGGGCAGGGATACCGCATCACGCCGCAGGGTGAGCAGACGCTTGAGATGTTCTCGGAGGAGCTGCCTTTTTCCCTCAGGGAAAAGCTCGCCGCCTGCGCGGCGGAAAACAGGGAGCCTGTGCGCAGCGCGGCGCAGTTCTATGCCCGGCAGACGCAGATGCCGGACGGCGGATATCTCGCCGTGCTCCGGCTGATGGACAAGACCTCCCACATCATAGATCTTTCGCTGCGCTTCCCCACCGCGCAGCTCGCGCAGGCCGCATGCGAGGCCTGGCCCAAAGAGGCCGAGGCCATTTACAACGCCGTTATCGGGCGGCTGCTGGCCGAGGAAAAAGAGCAGCCCCAATAACATTGTTCCCGTGATTTTTCACGCAGAAGGAGGGCGTCCATGCGCAGAACCCGCAGGCGGCAGAGCTACCGCCCGCCGCACCGGCGTTACCCGCGCCGGACCGCGTCAGGCGGAATTTTAATGAAACTCCGTTCCGCGCCCGCCGCGGCCGGGGCATTCTTGCTGCGCGCGCTGCTGCTCCCGTTCCACGCGGTATCCCTGCTGTTTCAAAAGCGCGGGACGCTTCCACAACCCGCTGCCACTCTGGCGCTGGCCGCCGACGGAATCGCGCCGGAAACTGCGCCCGGTCCGCAAGCGGGCCGCGATGCGGACACCCCCGCATCGAATACCCGCGCCCGGCGCACCGCCGCGATAGCGCTGACAGCCGCAATCGCCGCGTCGGCGCTGTTCTTGGGTTGGACGCTTGTATACAGCGATACGTCCATCCCTTTGACCGTACGTGTGAACGGCCGGGTCCATCATATCCTCACGAAGGCGCAGACCGTGGAGGAGCTTTTAAGCGGCAACGGCATCGCGCTGCAGGACGGCGACGTCATGGATTACGAGCCCGCGTCCGCGCTTCTTCCCAACATGGAGGTCACTATCGAGTCCCCCTTCCCCGTGGCGGTTTCTTCCCGCGGGGAAGTATCCGTTTTGCAGATGCGCGAAGGCAGCGTGGGCGCCGCGCTGCAGCTTGCGGGCGTGACATACGACGCGGACGACGAGCTGACCGCACTCCCCTACGCGGACGTCGAGCCGGGCATGCTGATCCGGCACATCGATGTAGAGACCGAATACATGACGGTGGACGAGGTCATGGAGTTCGACGAGGAGATCATAAAGGACGGCGAACGCTATATCGGCGACGACAAGCTCGTGACCGCGGGTGAGGACGGCGAAAAGCGCACCGTCCGGCGCATCGTTTACCGGGACGGCGTGCTCTCCTCCCGCGAGATCATGAACCAGATCATACTCAAAGAGTCCGTGGACGAGGTCAAAATCGTCGGCACCAAGATCCGCTACCAGACCAGCCTGACCGGCGATACCCGCCTATGGAAGCCCAAGCCCACGAAGGACCAGATCAAAAAAACGGTGGTGGCCGAGGAGGTCACCGCCTACACGCATACCGGCAGCCGCACCGCGACGGGGCGGCGCCCCAGGGTGGGGTATGTGGCCGTCAACCCCGACATCATCCCCTACGGCACAAAGCTGTATATCCCCGGCTACGGCTACTGCACCGCGCAGGACACCGGCGCGTTCCGCCACGAGGACGGCGGCAGCAAGAACCAGGTCGATCTGTTTATGGAGACGGAAAAAGAATGCAAGAAATGGGGACGCAAGCGCAACGTCACCATCTATATCTTAAAATGAGCGCAGCGTTTACGCACCCGCTGTGCTCCCCCGCGGGCATCCGGGAACGGCTCATTCAATTCGGCCTCACGCCAAACAAGGCGCTGGGGCAGAATTTTTTGGCGGACGCAGGCGCGCGGGACGCGCTGATCGACGCCATGCAGATTGACGGGCTGCCTGTAATAGAGATAGGCCCGGGCCTTGGGGCCTTAACGGAACGCCTGCTTACGCGGGCAAAAACGGTCGCCGCCGTGGAGAAGGACGCCGCCATGGTGCGCGTATTGCGGGAAACGCTCGCCTGCCCTCAACTGATCCTTGTGGAAGCGGATATCCTGAAAACCGACCTGGCCGCGCTGCACGGGGAGCTGGGCGGCGGGCCGCTCGCCGTGGCGGGAAATTTACCTTATTATATTACGACGCCCATCGTGCTGGCGCTGCTGAACCATCCCCTTCCCATCGCAAGCATGACGCTTATGCTGCAGCAGGAGGCGGCGGAACGCTTTTTTGCGCAGCCGGGCAGCCGCGTCTACGGGCCGCTGACCGCGGCCGCGCGGTGCGGCTACGGCGTGGAGGAGATTATAAAACTGTCCCCTTCCGCCTATTTCCCCCAGCCGGACGTGCATTCCGCCGTGGTGCGCCTTGTTTCAAAGGACACCCCGCTGCCGGAAGGGTTCTTATCGTTTTTGCAAAGCGCGTTCGCCATGCGGAGAAAAACGCTTTGGAACAATCTGCTTTTAGCAGGCTACCCGCGCGAAGCCATACGGGAAGCCATGCAAGCTGCCTGCCTGCCCGAGGGCGTGCGCGCGGAGGCGCTGGAGCCGGAGACGCTGCGCTCGCTTTACGCGCATCTGAACACCAGCGCCGCAGAATAATAACCCCTACGCCAACCCGAACAGCCGCGCCAAATTCGCCACCAGGGCGCAGGCGGCAAGGCCGAACACGGTGGGGAGCAGGAAACCGACCGCCATCCATTTGAAACTGCCGGTTTCTTTTTTGATGGTCAGAAGCGTGGTGGAGCACGGCCAGTGCATCAGGCAGAACAATATGACGCAGACGGCGGTCACCCACGTCCATCCGTTCTGGGCAAGCAGTTGAAAAAGAGAGGCCAGTGAATCGTATTCCAGCAGGCTCCCCTGGGACAGATACGCCATCAGAATAATGGGGATGACGATTTCGTTGGCGGGAAGACCCAGTATAAACGCCATTAAAATCACGCCGTCCAGCCCGAAAAAGCGGGCGAACGGGTCCAAAAACGCCGTACCGTGGGCAAGCAGCGTAAGGCCGCCGACATTCACATTGGCGAGTATCCAGATCACAAGCCCGGCAGGCGCGGCGATGGCCACCGCGCGGCTCAGGACAAACAGCGTGCGGTCGAATATGGAGCGGACGATCACCTTGCCGATCTGCGGTTTGCGGAACGGCGGAAGCTCCAGCGTGAACGCGGAGGGCTCTCCTTTTAATAGGGTCCTGGACAGCAGCCAGGAGGAAAGGAACGTCACGAGTACGCCCAGCGCGATGATGGCCGTGAGCAGAAGCGCTGCGAATATGCCGTCCTCCGGGCGCGCGGCGGTGCCGACAAAGAATATGGTGAGTATGGCGATCAGCGTCGGAAACCGCCCGTTGCAGGGCGCGAAATTGTTGGTCAGAATGGCGATCAGCCTTTCACGCGGGCTGTCGATGATGCGGCAGCCGATCACCCCCGCGGCGTTGCAGCCAAAGCCCATGCACATGGTAAGGCTCTGTTTCCCGCAGGCGTTGCATTTGCGGAAGCGGTGGTCGAGGTTGAACGCCACGCGCGGCAGCACGCCCAGATCCTCCAGCAGCGTAAACAGCGGGAAGAATATCGCCATGGGCGGCAGCATGACGGATACCACCCAGGCAAGCACGCGGTATACGCCATCCGCCAGCATGCTGCGCAGCCATTCCGGCGCGCCCACGGCCAATAAGCCCTCCGAAAGCCGGTCCCCCACCCAGAACAGCCCGTTTGAAAGCAGGCGGGAAGGCACGTTTGCGCCCGCGATCGTAATATAGAACACCGCCGCGAGCATCAGCAGCATAATGAGCGTCCCCGTCCATTTGCCGGTCAAAAGCTTATCGAGCTTCCACTGCCGCGCCTGATACCGGGTATCGGTCTCTGTGACGCAGGCCGCGGCCAGGCGCTCCGCCTCCCGGTACAGGCCCGCCACCAGCGCGTCCTCCAGGTTTTCTATGCCTCCCACGCTCAGCGCCTCCCGCGCGCGGGAAAGCGACTCGTTTAGAAGTTCCTCCAAATCAAACCCGAGCCGCTCCTTGATGCGGGCAAGCAGCGTTGCATCCCCCTCCAGCAGCTTCAAGGCCGTGAACCGGGGCGGAAGGTTTTGAAGCGGAAGGGCGGAAAGCGCGGGAAGCAGTATGGCTGCCGCCTCCTCCACCGCGGGGGCGTAGCGGACCTCGTACGGCGCTTTTTCCGGCCGCGCCGCGACTTCCTCCACGCGGGACATCAAACTATCCAACCCCTTGTTTTCCCGCGCGGAGGTCCCCGCCACCGGAACCCCGAGCATGCGCTCGAGCGCGGGGAGGTCCAGCGTGACGCCCTTTTTCTCCGCCTCGTCCATCAGGTTCACGCAGACCACGGTGCGCGGCGCAAGCTCCAGCGTTTGCAGCACAAGGTTCAAATTCCGCTCCAGGCAGGTGGCGTCGCACACCACCACGGCGGCCGCAGCTTCCCCAAAAAGGAGGAAATCCCTTGCGATCTCCTCCTCTGCGGAGTGCGCCATCAGCGAATACGTGCCGGGCAGGTCGATAAGCACATATCCGGATTTGTGGAATACGGTACGCCCCTGGGCGCTCATTACCGTCTTCCCCGGCCAATTCCCCGTATGCTGGCGCATGCCGGTCAAGGCGTTAAACACGGTGGATTTTCCCACATTGGGGTTGCCCGCCAAAGCGACGACGGCGTCGTTTTCCGTTTCCCTGTGTATTTCAAGAAGCGGCGGCCGCCTGAGCTGCTCTTCCATTTTCCCTCCCTATACCGGCATCAGCCGCACGGTCGAAGCGTCCTCGTTGCGCAGCGCCACCACCGCGCCGCGGATAAAATAGGCCTTGGGATCGCCGGAGGGGGCCTCGTACAGGCAGGTCGCGCACGCGCCGGGCGTGAGGCCCATATCCAAAAGCCGCCTGCGCATCGTTTCATTTGCGTACAGGGCCGCGACCCGTACCGCCAAGCCTATGGGCGCCTGCAGAAGACTTTCCATCATACTCTTTTCATTCCTTTCATATGCTTCACTAAACGGACGGGTACCCCGCGCCCCGGTTTGCATCGGCGCAGGGAAGTTTCCCTGACACAATACTATGCGGCGGGGGAAAGAAGGGTGAAAAGTGGGAAACGGCAAAAGTGAATTCCGCACGCTGGACGGCTATGACCGCGTGCAAAAGCGCGCCATCACGCGCACCATGGAGGATTACCTGGAAATGATCTGCCGCCTTTCGCGCGCGGACCCCGTGGTGCGCGTGCAGGCCGTGGCGGAAAGCCTGAACGTCAAGCCCTCCTCCGTCACCAAAATGATGCAGCAGCTCGCCTCCCGGGGGCTTGTGGAATACCACCCCTACGCCTACTTAAAGCTCACGCCGCAGGGGGAGGAGGAAGGAACTTACCTCTTATACCGGCATGACGTGCTGCATGAATTTTTATGCCTCATCAACAACGTGCCGGAGGATTTGGAGCAGGTGGAGCTGATCGAGCATTTTTTCAACCGCCGGACGGTGGAGAATATCGAGAAGCTGGTGGTAAAGCTCCGGAGGGAGCGGCAGACAGAGCAGCCATAAAAAAGGACCGCCTGAAAAATCAGCGGTCCCTTGTTTTTTGATACGTCTTACCTTCTTACCATCCGGTAGTATACGTTCGCCGTCTGCCGGTATACGATCAGGTACACCAGCGCGAACACCGCGGAGGTAACGAGTATGCAGCCCAGCGTCAGCGTTTTGTCAAAGAGGCTGAACGCTTCGAGCATCTTTGAAATCATGTTGCTTGCGGCGAGTATGTGCATGAGCGCGCCGATGAGCGGCAAAAAGAACACCCATACGATCTGCTTGTTGATGGTGCTCTTCACCTCTTCGTCCTGCATGCCCACCTTTTGCAGAATTTCAAACCGCTCCTTATCCTCCTGCCCTTCCGTGACCTGCTTGAAATAGATCATCAGTACCGTCACCGCAAGGAACAGCACCCCGAAGAACACACCTAGGAACAACAGCCCGCCATACACAGCGTACCCGTTGGTACGTGCGGAATAAATATTGCGTATTTCCCTGATTTCCCCGTACCGTGCAAGTATCGCATCCTCAAAACCGGATACAAATGCGACGCCATCCTCCTCCGCACCTTTGATATCCAGCATCAGCATCCCATCTAGTACCAATCCATGCTTCAGTTGCACAAACTCGGAGTTCTCATAGCGTACGATCTTACCGATGTTATTCTCCGGCGCATTCTCCGGAGTCACAAGTTTTTCAGGCGTTCCAGACAGCTCCACGCCATGGACGGCCGCAATCTCCCCTAAAATCGCATCCACCTGGGAATACTCCGA
>DATMXR010000020.1:0-21644 GCA_035561315.1 Feifaniaceae bacterium | reverse complement strand
TTCCAATGTATCCGCCGGGTATATCAACGTCTATTATGAATCCAATTCCGGTCAGTCGCTCAAAGTCGGCATGCGGGACGACGACACCCGTATGATCCAATACTACGATTATGTATCCGGAACCAAGGAGAGCCTTCCGCTTCCCGCGGGCGCCCTGAACATATCCGCTTTGCTCTACGAGAATATCAGCGGGAACTCGTACCGCAAGCTGGATAGTGTAACGTTTGTCAGTTCCTCAAAATCGGCTCCTGCGCAGCCCATACCGGCGGCGGGCAGCGGTTCCACTGCGCAAGAAGCCCCCGCCAAAAGCCTTCCGTCCAGTGCGACAAGGTATTTGAACAGCGTTACGGAAATTTCCTTCCGCGCCGGGGACAGCGTTTCCAACAAGGCCGCAGAGCTTACGGCGGGCAAGAAAACAACGCAGGAAAAGGCGATGGCCATATACAGCTACATCGTCAAGAACTTCTCATATGATTACGACCTTTATTATGACGTCATCGAAGGAAGGGTCACGCGCTATACGCCCAACCCCAACTCCATACTCAAGGCCAAAGAGGGCATCTGCTATGACATCGCTTCGCTGTTCGCAGCCATGTGCCGCAGCGTGGGCATTCCCACCAAAATGATCAAGGGCAACAGCAAACCTGCGGGCGGCTACCATGCGTGGAACAGCGTATACGACGACGCCACGGGCGAATGGGTATCCATGGACCCCACGCTGGATATGTCCAACAACCGCGGCGGCGCTACCAAATGGAGAACCATTGGAAGCGGGTATTCCGCATCCAGCTCGGTATAAGCGTCACACCCCTCCAAGGGAAGGCGGCTGCATCCAATATGGGCGCAGCCGTTTCTTCTGAAAAGAGGGAATGGATAAAGGCCGCCCGTTTTCGGAAGGGGAACAGGATAAATGGAACGGACGGGCAGTATCATAAAGGTGCAAAAAACTGCTGCAGCCTTTTTGAAGCTGCAGCAGTTTGCTGTTTGTAATCACCGTTTAACCGCGCACCCGGCGGATCAAAAGGGGATTAGCGGTTACCGACGCGCCTGGAAGCAAGCGCTGCAATACACCGGCCTGTCGTTCTTGGGAACGAACGGGATCTTGGTGGGAGCCCCGCACTGCGCGCAAACGGTATCGTACATTTCGCGCTCACCGCTGCGCTGGTTCTTCCTAGAATTGCGGCAGTCCCTGCAGCGCGCGGGTTCGTTCTGGAAGCCCTTTTCCGCATAAAATTCCTGCTCGCCGGCTGTGAATACGAAAGGTGCGCCACAGTCCTTGCAAATCAATTCTTTGTCCTGGAACATGATGTTGTAATCCCCTTTGTTATGGATTTTTATTTAGTCCTAAACTTCGGCTGACCTGGTCTTTTCCCCCACACACGCCAACAGGAAGGCTCGCTCATAGCCATATAAGGCTCCCACTACTGCTTCTCTCAGGATTCAGTTTGATTGGTTTTGCTTCATAGAACTCCCTTGACTGATCGGACAAGATGTGATTCTTTTTTGCTGAACCTTTTCAAATTGTATTCCTGGTTGGGCTTACATCTAGGCCGCACCATGCTCGCCGGTGATTTTACCGGTTTACGTGGATCGTTTTGCCTGCGACTGGCTTCGACTTTCAACCACAGACCCGAAATTCAGGTACCTCCATCATTATACATGCAGCTTGTCAATTGTGCAACAAGTTTTTTAACAATTTTTTGCTATTCCATTTATTGCGTGGAAAAACCGACGGTATCCCACAAAAAATAATCTGTGGTATACTTTAAGTATGGATCGATACATAGGGGGAGGACAAGCGTTTGAAGCTGATATCCTGGAATGTGAACGGCCTGCGCGCATGCCTGAACAAAGGGTTTCTTTCCTTTGTGGAGGGAGCGGGCGCGGATATCATCGCCCTGCAGGAAACCAAAATGCAGCAGGGGCAGGCGGAATTTGATATGCCCGGCTATCTGGAATACTGGAACAGCGCCCAAAAGAAGGGCTATTCCGGCACGGCCGTGTTTGCAAAACAGGCGCCCCTTACGGTAAAAACGGGCATCGGCATAGAGGAGCACGATACCGAAGGCCGCGTGTTGACGCTCGAATACGGGGAGTTTTATTTTGTAAACTGCTATACGCCCAACTCGCAGCGGGAACTGGTGCGCCTGCCTTACCGCATGCGGTGGGAGGAAGCGTTTTTGGCGTATCTGAAGGGTTTGGATGAAAAAAAGCCCGTCATACTCTGCGGGGACTTAAACGTGGCGCACCAGGAGATCGATATCAAAAACCCCAAGAGCAACCGCATGAGCGCGGGTTTTACGGATGAGGAGCGCGCAAAGATGACGGCGCTTCTTTCCGCGGGCTTTGCGGATACGTTCCGCAGGCTGTACCCGGATGCGAAGGACGCTTACAGCTGGTGGAGCTATTTCAGCAACGCCCGGCAGAAGAACGTAGGGTGGCGCATCGATTATTTCATCGTTTCCGAGCGGCTGATGCCGCGCGTGAAGGACAGCTTTATTTTGCCCGAGGTGGAGGGGAGCGACCATTGCCCCGTCGGGCTTCTGCTGGAGGACTGAATGCGGATCATACTCGCGTCGCAGTCCCCGCGCAGGAGGGAACTGATGCGGATGCTCAATATTCCCTATGAAGCCATCGTCAGCGATGTGGAGGAGGACGTGCCGGAGCAAATCGCCCCGGGCGAACTGGTGGAGGCGCTTGCGCTGCAAAAGGCGCGGGCCGTGTTCGCGCAGCATCCCGAAGCCTGCGTGATCGGCGCGGACACCGTTGTGTATATCGACGGCGAAATCTTAGGCAAACCCAGGGACGACGCGGACGCCGCAGGCATACTGCGCAGGCTCCGGGGGCGCACGCACGAGGTGTATACCGGCGTCGCGGTGCTCGCCCCAACGGGAGAAGAAGTGGACCGCGACGTGACCCGCGTGACGTTCGCGCCCATGACGGAGCGCGAGATCGCGTGGTATGTAAAAACCGGCGAGCCGCGGGACAAGGCCGGCGCGTACGGCATACAGGGGCCGGGCGGCATATTCATAGACCGCGTGGAGGGAAACTACTTCACCGTGATCGGAATGCCGCTGCCGCTTTTATACCGCATGCTTGCGCGCGCGGGGGCGCTGGCGTTATAAGTTGGAGGGGAATATGGAGACGCTTGCGAATTTTTTGGGCGGAGGTACTTGCCTGCTGCTGGGGTTCCTCATGCTTCGCTTTAAGCTTACGGGCCTCATCGCCGGTTATAATACCGCAAGCCGGGAAGAAAAAGAAAAGTATGATAAAGACAAGCTGGCTAAATATACCGGGATTATGATGCTGGGCATGGGGGCGGCGCTTGTTCTCGGCGGCTTTTTATATCTGCTGCTGCGGCAATGGCTGATCCTTGCGGCTTCCTGGGGAATATTCTTTGCCATCACATTGGCCGGGCTGCTTTATATGAACCTGAACAAGCGCTGTTACAAAGACGAATACAGATGAACGAGCGAATCGAAGAAAAATTGAAGCTGCTGCCCAGCGAGCCGGGCGTCTATCAGATGAAGGACAAAACCGGCACGGTCATTTATGTGGGCAAGGCGGTATCCCTAAAAAACCGCGTGCGGCAATACTTCCAGTCCTCAAAGAACCATCCGCCCAAGGTGGTCGCGATGGTCTCCCACATCGAGGATTTTGAAACCATACTCACCTCCAACGAAACCGAGGCGCTCACGCTGGAAAGCAATCTCATCAAGCAGTTCCAGCCGCGCTATAACATCCTGTTGAAGGACGACAAGCACTTTCCCTATGTGCGCATCGATCTGAAGCAGGATTTCCCGCGCATCGAGGTGGTGCGGCGGGTCGCAAAGGACGGCGCGAAATATTTGGGGCCCTATCTTTCGGGCATCGCGCTCAGGGAGGCGCTCAATGTCGTGTACGAGCATTTTCCCGTCCGCCACTGCAAAAAGGATCTCATTAAGGCGATCGCCCGGCACGAGCGCCCCTGCCTAATGTACCATGTGGGCAAGTGCTGCGCGCCCTGCTCGGGCAGCATCCCGCGCGAGGAATACCATAAGCTCTTAGAGCAGGTCGCGTCGTTCCTGGACGGCCAGACGGAGCCCGTGGTGCGGGACCTGACGGCGCAGATGCAGCAAGCTTCCGACGTTATGGAGTTTGAGCGCGCGGCGCATTTGCGGGACCGCATCGCGGCCATCAACGCCTTGGGTGAAAAGCAGCATGCCATCGCGGCCAAGGGCGTGGAGCAGGATGTGTTTGCGCTGTCCCGCTTTGAAGGGGAAACGCTGGTGTTCGCGGTATTCGTGCGCGGCGGCAAGGTGGTGGGCACGGAAAACTTCCGCATCGAGAACGCCCAGGAAGAAACGGGCGAAGAGGGCGAAAGCGAAGCCATGGCCGCGTTTTTAAAGCAGTATTACGCAGGGGCCGCGAAGCTCCCGCCCGAAATTTTATTATATGAACAAACCGCGGACGCGGAGGCGATCGAAGCGTGGCTTTCCGAGCTGCGCGGCAGGCGCGTGCATCTTGCCGTCCCCGTCCGCGGCGAAAAGCGGCGTTTGACGGAGCTTGCCGCGCGCAACGGCCTTGACCTGCTGCAAAAGGAAAAGAAGCTCAGGCAGCGCGCCTGGGAACGCGGGGAAGGGGCCCTGGCCGCTTTGGCGGAAGTATTGGGCCTGGAAACGATGCCCGAGCGGATGGAGTGCTTTGACAACTCGCACATCCAGGGGCGGGATACCGTTTCCTCCATGGTGGTGTTTTTAAACGGCGCGCCCGCGCCCTCCGAATACCGGCGGTTCCGCATCAAAACGGAAACGGGCGGCGACGATTACGCCGCCATGCGCGAGGCGCTTTCCAGGCGGTTTGCCCGCGCCAAGGAGCTCGACGAGCGGTTCACGCACTTGCCGGACCTTCTGGTGATAGACGGCGGGCGCGGCCAGCTCGACGTGGCGCTGGACGTGCTGGCCGAATATGACCTCACGCATCTGCATACGATCGGCCTCGCGGAGCTGACCGAGCGCATCTATTTTCCGGACCAGCCCGAGCCGCTTGCGCTCGACCGCAACAGCCCCGCGCTGCACCTGCTGCAGCGCCTGCGGGATGAAGCGCACCGCTTCGCCATTACCTACCACCGCAGCCTGCGTGGCAAAAACGCGCTGTATTCGAGGCTTGACGAGATCCCCGGCGTGGGCCATAAAAGAAAGCGCATCCTCTTTGACGCGTTTCCCACGTTTGACGCCATACGCGCGGCGGATGTGGAAACATTGCTGGCGCTGCCCGGCATAGATAAGCGCACCGCCCGGGCCGTCCACGCGTTTTTCCATGCGCCGGAGGAGGGGCGGGAGCAGCCGGGACAGCCGGAACAACCGGGGCGGCCGGAACAGCCGCAGGGAAACTAGCGGCATTGCCCGGGCCGTTCGCCGGCGGTTCGTTTATGCAAGCGGCATAAACTACGTTTCGAGCATTGACACGGCAATTTGATCGGGGGATGGAAGACGGGAACGGGGATGCCGCAAAAAAATGCGCGGCGTCCCCCGTTTTTTATGACTGCTTGACATATGTACCTATCACATGTGAACATATTGAAAATTGTTATACTGTAATTTTGAACGGACTGTGATACAATTGTTAAGAAATCATACTTAGGAGGGTCGTTATGGAAAAGCTGTTCAAGCTCAAGGAATCCGGCACCAAGGTCAGAACAGAAGTCATTGCCGGCATTACCACATTTTTCACCATGGCCTACATCATTTTTGTCAACCCTGCTATTCTCAGCGCTGTTCCCGGCTTTGACAAGGGCGGCATATTTGTCGCAACGATACTGGCTACCGCCATCGGCACCCTGGTAATGGGCCTTGTCGCCAACGTTCCCTATGCGCTCGCGCCGGGCATGGGGCTCAACGCCTTCTTTACGTACACGGTTTGCTTCACCCTCGGCTTTACCTGGGAGCAGGCGCTCGCCATGGTATTCATCTGCGGCATCATCAACATCGTCATCACGGTCACAAAACTCCGTAAATCCATCATCAAGTCCATTCCGGAGTCCCTGCAGCTGGCCATCGGCGCGGGCATCGGCCTGTTCATCGCCTATATCGGCCTCAAGGACGCAAACATCATCAAGTTCACGATCGATCCCTGGAACATCGTCAACGATCCCGCGGCGGCAGGCGGCACGGTGGTATCCAACGGCGGCGCCATCCCCGCGATGGTGAATTTCGGGCTTAGCCCCACCGCCCTGATGGCGATCATCGGCCTTGCCGTTACTGCCGTACTCATGGTGTGCAAGGTCAAGGGCGCGATACTCATAGGCATCGTGTTCACCACGCTCATCGGTATCCCCATGGGCGTTACCAAGTATGACCCCTCCGCCGCCATGGCGGTGAGCGACATATCAAAGACCGCGTTCCATCTGGATTTTGCAGGGCTGTTCAGAGATCCAAGCAAAATCATAGTGGTCATTGTGACGGTATTCGCCTTCTCGCTGACGGATACGTTCGACACGATCGGCACGTTCATAGGCACCGGGCGCAAAGCGGGAATATTCGATGATAAGGACGAGGCCGCCCTCTTCTCCGGCAAGGGCTTCAAATCCAAGATGGACAAGGCGCTCTTTGCGGATTCCATCGCCACCTCCGTGGGCGCGGTGCTCGGCACCAGCAACACGACCACTTACATTGAATCCGCCGCGGGCATCAGCGAAGGCGGAAAGACCGGCCTTACCTCGGTCGTGACGGCCATATTGTTCCTGCTGTGCCTGTTCCTGGCGCCCGTCGCCGGTATGGTCACCACGGCGGCCACCGCCCCGGCGCTTATCATCGTGGGCGTGCTGATGGCCGAATCGCTCCGCAAGATCAACTGGGAGGACTTTGAAGAGGCTCTTCCCGCGTTCATGACCGTGCTCATCATGCCGGTGACCTACAGCATCTCCAACGGCATCGCCGCGGGCTTCATATTCTACGTCCTCACCAAGCTCGTGCGCGGCAAGGCCAAGGAAGTGCATCCGCTGCTGTACGTGTTCTCCGCGCTGTTCCTCGTGTACTTTATCGCGATGGCGGTGCTCGGGCTTTAATCGCCTTTCATCCGCAAAACAGATAGTCAATGAAGAGTAGGGGCCTGCCGCGCATTTGCGCGGCAGGCCCCGGCTTGCTGGAAATGTAAATACGGAGGGTGGTGCGGTGGGGCTTATTCTTCCGCCAGCTTTCCGATTACGGGCACGCCGTTCAGCCTGGAGACGCCGTGCGGGGATTTTGTCTTGATCTCCTCCGTCAGGTCGTTCCCCGCGCTGTAGCCGTTGTGCTCGCCGTCCTTCCATTCCGGGATATTGGAGAAATCGTAGATTACGCCGTCCACCGCCACATAGGCGGGCTGCCCGTCCTTGCCGTCGTACTGTTTCAGCTCCTCCAATGTAAGCACGAGTTCCGGCTCTTCGGATGCGCCCGGCGCTTTGGCGGCGTCCGGCGTGCAGCCGAACGCCGTCAGGGCGAGCAGCAGCAGTATGGCTAAAGCGATGGGATGCTTTTTCATTTTTGTTCCCTCCTTTCCATGCGGGATCGTTTATCATAATGGTAACCGGGGGTCCGCCCGCAAAACAGGGGGAACGCGGCATGTTGACAATGCCGCGGCCACGCGGCATACTACAGGTATCCATATACCCGTATGCGCGGGAGGAAGGGAGGACCCCATGAGGCAATGCATGGATCACGATAACCTGCACCGCAGGCTCAGGAAGATCGCGGGGCAGATCAACGCTATAGACAAAATGGTGGAGGACGACGTCCCCTGCGAGGAAGTGCTCATACAAATTAACGCCGCAAAATCGGCGCTGCACAAGGTGGGGCAGACCGTGCTGGAAGGGCACCTGAACCACTGCGTGCGCGACGGCATAGAGCACGGCGACGCGGACAAGACGATCGCCGATTTCGCAAAAGCCGTGGAGCATTTTTCCCGGCTCTCATAAAAGCCTCCGTTTTCGCATTCTCCAATTGCAGCCGCCTGACGCGCGGCTGTTTTTTATGTTGACAGATCCGGCGGAAGCATGCAGAATAGAATGGAACTATACCCCATAGGGGTATGGGTATCAAACGGATGGGAAAAGGGAGTATGAGGCGGATAGCGGATTTTTTTCGGGACGTGGAAAAACGGGGCGTTCTATTTCTGATTCTTTCGGGCGTTTCCTTGGCGGCAAGCTTTCTTTTTAAAAACCCGGCGATACACCCGGCGTGGATAGCGGTGCTGCTGTGCGGCATCCCCATATTGATCGACGCGGGCGTTGGCCTGTTCACGCGCTTTGACGTCAAGGCGGACGTGCTGGTTTCGCTCGCGCTCGTCGCCTCCATCGCCATAGGCGAGGTGTTTGCCGCGGGCGAGGTCGCGTTTATCATGGCCATCGGGGCCATGCTGGAGCAGCGCACGGTCAAAAAAGCGCGGGCGGGCATAGAAAAACTCGTGCGCCTCACCCCGCGCACGGCGCGCGTCGTAACGGACGGGGAGGAACGCGTCATCCCCGCCGAGGAGGTGCGGGCGGGGGATATCCTCTCTGTGCACGCCGGGGAGACCATACCGGTGGACGGCATGATCGTATCCGGCGAGAGCACGGTGGACCAGTCCGTCATGACGGGCGAATCGATGCCCGTGGACAAATGCGCGGGCGATACGGTAAAAAGCGGCACGGTCAACCGCTTCGGCTCCTTCACCATGCGGGCCGAAAGGGTGGGGGAGGACAGCTCCTTGCAGCGCATGATCCGCCTCGTGGAATCGGCGGACGCGGGCAAGGCGAAGATCGTCGGCATTGCGGACCGCTGGGCAACGTGGATCGTCATAATTGCCCTTGTCAGCGCAATCGCCACATGGATTATTACGGGGGAAGCCATCCGCGCGGTGACGATACTCGTCGTGTTCTGCCCGTGCGCGCTGGTGCTTGCGACGCCAACCGCCATTATGGCCGGCATCGGCAACGCGACCCGCTCGGGCGTGCTTATTCGGCAGGGGGACGCTTTGGAGCGGCTGGCGCAGGTACAGGCCGTTGCGTTCGACAAGACGGGCACGCTCACGTTCGGGCGGCCCGCCGTGGCGCATGTAGCGCCCCTTGCGGAAGGGGAAACGGAAGACTCCCTAATGTATGCGGCCGCCGCGGCGGAATTGCGCGCGGAGCATCCCCTGGGCAACGCGATCGTGGCGCATTACCGGGCTTTGAGTTCCGCGCCGCTGCAGCCGGAGCAGTTTCAATTGCTGCCGGGCCGGGGCGTGACGGCGACGCTGGACGGGCGGTCGATCTCCGCGGGCAACGAAAAGCTGATGGAGGAAAAAACGGGTGCAAGACTCCCCGAGGAGGCGCTGCGGCTTGCGGCGCGGTATAAGGAACAGGGCTGCACCGTGATGTATGTGGCCAGGGATAATACGCTGATCGGCATGATCGCCCTTTCGGACACCATACGCCCGGACGCGGGGGATACGGTAAACAAGCTTCAGAATATCGGCGTAAAGAGCCTGCTTTTGACGGGCGATATCCCGCAGGCGGCGCAAAATGTCGCGGCCCTGGCGGGCGTGCAGGACGTCCGCGCAAATCTTTTGCCGGAGGATAAGCTCAATGTGATACGGCGTTTGCAGCTTAGCGGCGAGCTTGTCTGCATGGTGGGGGACGGCATCAACGACGCGCCCGCCCTGAAAGCGGCGCATGTGGGCGTCGCCATGGGCGGCGTGGGCAGCGATATCGCGATAGAAGCGGCGGATATCGCGCTGGTGCGCGACGATATCAAAGCGCTTCCGCATCTGTTCCTGCTGGCAAAAAAAACGATGCGGGTCATCCGCGTCAACCTGATATTATCCATGGCGCTCAACTTCGCATCCATATTGCTTGCCATGCTCGGCATACTGGGCCCCGTGGCGGGGGCGCTTTTACACAATATCGGCTCCGTGGCGGTCGTATTGCATTCGGCCACGCTGTTAAAGTGGAGAAAGCGGGGGTATTAAGGGCTATTCAAACCACCGCTTTTTTCTATCGCGATACCCGCGCAGCACATGCAGCGAATCGCAGAAGGGCTTGACTTTGGAGTGCCCGCAGCGGCACAGCACCACGCGGTTGCGGATTTCGTATGCTTCGCCGTCCGCGCCCTCTATAGGGATTTTGCCCTTTACGAACAGCCCGCAGCTCACGTTGCGGCCCGGGTCCTGCAATACCTCGATTTCGGGCGCGTAGTCCGGCTCTATCGTCCGGCCGGTTTGTTTATCGATGATATCCAGCCTGCCCGCCGGGCACTCCGTCGCGGCTTTTATGGCAAGCTCCCGGCAGGCGGGGTTGTCCGAGCGCTCCACCAGTTCCCAGGCGTCCCCCTGATAGGTATGGCAAAAGCGCGCGAACGCGCAGCGCCCGTCGTCCAGCATGGTGAGCGCGGGACCGTCGTATGCTTTGGCCCGGCTTGCAAACGGCTCCTTTGACGCCGTTTCCGTGCCGTCGAACGCGCAGTCCTTATGCGCCCCGTCGCAAAACGGCGGGGTCTTTGTTTTCCCGCAGCGGCACAGCGCGTAGGTTCCCGCCTGCGGGAGCGGCCTCCCGTCCTCATAGATATAGTCTTTGCCGACGGCGCGGATGTTTTTTTCCGATAGCGGCACGCCGCCCGTCACGACATACGGCCCGTCCTTCATGATTTTGATCTTCGGCTTTTTCTGCTCCATATCGGTCTCCGTAAAATGGAAATATGCTTGGAAGGTTTTCTGTTTATTATATGTCATACGCGAACCTTTTGTACAGCCGCGCATTGCCCGGCTTCCGCAAAAGCGTATTGCGTTTGCCTCTTTCCCCGGCGCCTTGGAATGGTTATACTAAAAAGGAGCGGGCTGCTGAAAAACAAAGGATACCTTGGCGGTATTTGTATAAACATGCGGCAGCTGCGCCGGAAACAGGTTCGCGCCGCCTGGCGGCAAGGGAGGACGAAATGACCAAAATCGTTGTGCTCGACGGGCACGCGGAAAACCCGGGGGATCTCTCCTGGGCCGGGCTTGAAGCATTCGGGGAGTTCAGGGTATACGACGACACCGCGGAGAAGGATATCGCAGCAACCATCGGCGACGCGGATATTGTATTCGTCAACAAAACAAAACTGACGCGCGGGACGCTTTACGCGTGCCCCAATATCCGGTTTATCGGCGTGCTCGCGACGGGTTATAATATTGTGGACGTTGCGGCGGCGAAGGAGCGCGGCATCGTCGTGAGCAACGTGCCGACCTACGGCTCCTACGCGGTGGGGCAGTTCGCGATCGCCCTTCTGCTTGAAATCTGCCACCATATCGGGCATCATGATAAAGAGGTAAAGGCCGGAAGATGGTCCGAGAGCGAATGGTGCTTCTGGGATTACCCGCTCATAGAGCTGTACGGCAAAACCATGGGCATCATCGGCTTCGGGCGCATCGGGCAGGTGACGGGCCGCATCGCGAAAGCCATGGGCATGGAGGTCATTGCGTACGACAGCCATCAGGACCCCGCGCTCAGGGACGAGGGCTTTTCCTATGTGACGCTTGACGAGCTTTTACGCCGCTCCGACGTCGTTTCGCTGCACTGCCCGCTGTTCCCGGAAACGAAGGGCATCATCAACAGGCATACGATCGCGAAAATGAAGGACGGCGTGATACTCCTCAACAACAGCCGCGGGCCGCTCGTTGTGGACGCGGACCTCGCGGACGCGCTCAATTCCGGGAAAGTGTACGCCGCGGGGCTGGATGTGATCTCAAAAGAGCCCATCGACCCGGATAACCCGCTGCTCAAGGCGAAGAATTGCTTCATTACCCCGCACATCAGCTGGGCGCCCAGGGAAAGCCGCAAGCGGCTGATGGAGACCGCCACGGAGAACCTCAGGCAGTTTTTGAACGGTACGCCCGTAAACGTGGTAAATCCGTAACCATAAGGAACCAGAATTTGAACGGAGGACATTGGCCATGCAGAATTTTGATTACTATGCGCCCACCAGGGTGGCGTTCGGCAAAAACGCGGAGGCGCGCACAGGGGAGCTTGTGAAAGCGCAGAAATGCAAAAAGGTGCTCGTGCATTACGGCGGGCGCAGCGCGAAGGCTTCCGGGCTTCTGGACCGCATCTTCCGTTCGCTTACGGAGGAGGGTATCAGCTATGTGGAGCTGGGCGGCGTCGTGCCCAACCCGCGCCTGTCCCTGGTATACGAGGGCATCGAGCTTTGCAGGAAGGAGGGCGTGGATTTTGTGCTCGCCGTGGGCGGCGGCAGCGCCATAGACAGCGCCAAGGCCATCTGCTACGGGCTTAGAAACCCGTTCGACGTATGGGACCTGTATGCGGGCAAAGTGCAGGCGGAGGCCTGCGCGCCGTTAGGCGCGGTGCTCACAATCGCCGCCGCGGGCAGCGAAATGAGCAATTCCTCCGTCATCACCAACGAGGACGGCTGGCTCAAGCGCGGGCACAACAGCGACCTAAGTAGGCCCAAATTCGCGATCATGAACCCGGAACTGACCTACACCCTGCCGCAGTACCAGACCATGAGCGGCTGCGTGGATATCCTGATGCATACGCTGGAGCGGTATTTCACCACCGGCGAGACCATGGATCTAACGGACCGCATCGCGGAGCAGCTTTTACGCACCGTCATGGAAAACGCGCGCATATTGATGAGGGATCCGGAGAATTACAAGGCCCGCGCCGAGGTGATGTGGGCGGGCAGCCTTTCCCACAACGGCCTGACCGGGCTTGGCGCTTCCGGGGATTGGGTGAGCCACAAGCTGGAGCACGAGCTGGGCGGCCTGTTCGACGTGGCGCACGGCGCGGGCCTTTCCGCGGTGTGGGGCAGCTGGGCGCGCTATGTGCTTGAGGTCAAGCCCGAGCGCTTCGCGCAGTTCGCCGTGCGCGTGATGGACATAGAGGATACCGGCGGCGCGAAGGCGACGGCGTTAAAGGGCATCGAGGCGATGGAAGCGTTCTTCCGCTCCATTGAAATGCCCACCTCCATCCGCGCGCTGGGCGTCACGGTAACGGATGAACAGATACGGGAAATGGCGCATAAATGCAACGAGAGCTTCGGCACGCTTTACGGCTTCCGCGCGATCGGCGAGGAGGACTTGGTCAACATCTATACCATGGCGCGTTGACTTTGTGAAGAACGGGAAACGGCCGCCGCATTTCTGCGGCGGCCGTTTGGCGTTTCAGGCCGTATTGTGTTCGGATTGCGGTACATATGACTATCAAAAAAGAACGGCTTCCATGAACCATGGGCGTATATAGGCCGTCTAATGCATGACAGGCCTGTTGAAAAGGGAGCGGAGAGCTTCTCTTTGGAAAGGAGAGTGCCCCGATGCACCAAGCGGAATTTGCCGCGCGCATCATGGATATGCAGCAAACGCTCTACCGCGTATCATACAGTTTTTTATCCCAGGAAAGCGACAGGGAGGACGCCGTTCAGGAATGTATCTGCAAAGCATGGGCCAAATGCCGGATGCTGCGGGACGACAGCCTGTTCCAGACTTGGGTCGTGCGCATACTCATCAACGAGTGCCACAACATCGGGCGGCGTATGAAACGCGCTACGGTGACGGATGAAATCCCCGAGCGCGCCGCGCCGCCGGATGCGGACGCAACGCTGCATGACGCAATTCTTGCGCTTGATGAAACGCTGCGTACGCCGCTGGTGCTGCACTATATCGAAGGGTATGAGGTCAGGGAAATCTCCGCCATGATGCGCGTCCCTGCGGGAACGGTCAAATCCCGTTTGTTCCGCGCAAGGAACCGCATGAAAGAATTATTAAATGAGGAGGGACAGGGCTGATGGATGATTGGGAAAATGCATTTGGCGCTGCGCCGGACACGTTTCAAAAAAGCGTGCGCATCGCCCTGGGCCGTGTTCAGGAGAGGGAAACAATGCAACATACAACAATCAAACGTTCCAGGCGGCGCGCCGTACTGATCGCAGCCTGTATCCTGCTACTGGCGACGACCGCGTATGCGGCGGCGGTACGCTTTGGGGTGGCCTCCTTCTTTGAAAGAAGGGGAAAACAGCTCCCGGACAATGCGGCGGGCATGGTGGAAACCGCGGTGCCGCAGCAAACGCCCGGCAATGCGCTTGTAACATTCTCCGTGCGCGAGGCGGTTTACAGTGGGGAGCAGTTCTATGCGGTGCTGGAGGCGCGGCCCACGAAGGCGGACGACTATTTGCTGCTGTGCATGGATACGATGCCGGATGATCCCGCGGGCAATATGGGTATTCCGGATACGAACGCCACGCTCGAAGAGCTTGCCGCACAGCAAGGGAAAGCGCTGCTTCGCGTGGGTGCGGACATCTATCTCGGCGAGCGCTATGTGATGGAAACGGCGGATTATCTGACGGAAGCGGACGGGACGGTTGTCATGATGCTTTCCGGCACTGGCGCAGGCAATGCGGGAAAGCAGCAGTTTACCTGCAAGACCTCCGTCATTCCTTATGACGCACAGGGCGGGATGCTGCTGGATGACGAGCAGAAAAACAGCTTCCCGTTTACGCTGGAAGCCGCGTCTTTGAGCGATCCCATCATATACCGCCAGAAGCACCCCGCCGTTGTAGAGGGCGCCGGCGTAACGGTGGAGCGTGTGGAGTGGAAAGAGACCGCGCTTGAGATCTATGCGGAGCTGTACTTTAAAATAGATCCCTCCGCTACGGCGGAGCAAAGGGCGCTTGCATCCGACCAACTATGGTTTGAGTATCTCGATGCAAATGGCAGCCGCCTTGCGGATGGTCTTACCGGCATAGGGAGTATCGAACAGACGGAGGATGGCGGGTTTGTACAGAAAACCTCCCTTGCCGCTATGGACACGCTGCCCGCATCCATCACTGTCCGCGCGTATGACTTCGCGGAGGAGACGCGGTTCGGAAGCATTACGCTGGAGAGATAACGGATCGGCCGCACGAGACCAACGGGAAAGCCCGCCCCATTTGGAGCGGGCTTTTGCATGCCAATATGTTACTTCGGGAACACGTCCGCGCGGTAGACCGCGGAGTCGCTCAATTCCTCCTCGATGCGTAAGAGCTGGTTGTATTTTGCCACGCGGTCGGTGCGGGAGGGCGCGCCGGTCTTGATCTGCCCCGCGTTGACGGCCACCACGATATCCGCGATCGTCACATCCTCCGTCTCGCCGGAGCGGTGGCTGACCACCGCCGTGTAGCCCGCGCGGTTCGCCATGCTGATGGCGTCGAGCGTTTCGGACAGCGTGCCGATCTGGTTGACCTTTATAAGTATGCTGTTGGCCACGCCGAGCTCTATGCCCTTTTTCAGCCGCCCGGTATTGGTCACGAACAGATCGTCCCCCACAAGCTGCACCTTTGCGCCCAGGCGCTCGGTCAGAAGCTTCCAGCCCTCCCAGTCCTCTTCGGAAACGCCGTCCTCCAAAGAGACGATGGGGTATTTGTCGCAAAGCTCGGCCCAGAAGGAGACCATCTCCGCCTTGGTCTTGCGGATACCGGATTTCCAGAACAGGTAGGAGCCGTCCTCCTGGTACATTTCCGTTGCCGCCGCGTCGATGGCGATCTTAAAATCCTCGCCCGGCAAATATCCCGCCTGCTCGATGGCCTCTATAATAAGCTGTATGGCCTCCTCGTCCGTCTTGAGGTTGGGGGCGAAACCGCCCTCGTCGCCCACGGCGGTGCCGTAGCCCTTACTGGTCAGCACCTTTTTGAGGGTATGGAACACCTCCGCGCTCATCTGCAGGCATTCGCGGAAGTTGCGCGCGCCCACGGGCATGATCATGAATTCCTGGATGTTGACGCTGTTGTCCGCGTGCTTGCCGCCGTTTAGAATGTTCATCATGGGTACGGGAAGCTGCCGCGCGTTGCACCCGCCGATGTATTTGTAGAGCGGGAGGCCCGCCTGCTGCGCCGCGGCCTTCGCCACCGCGAGGGAGACGCCCAGCATGGCGTTCGCGCCAAGCTTGCCCTTGTTGGGGGTGCCGTCCATTTCGCGCATCAGGTTGTCTATGGCGACCTGGTCGCGCGCGTCCATGCCGACGAGTTCGCGCGCGATGCTTTTTGTGATATTGGAGGCGGCCTTCGTGACGCCTTTGCCGAGGTAGCGTTTCTTGTCCCCGTCCCTTAGCTCCACCGCCTCAAAAGACCCCGTGGATGCGCCCGAGGGCACCGCCGCGCGGCCGGACGCCCCGCCGGAAAGCCGCACCTCCGCCTCTATGGTTGGGTTGCCCCTGGAATCGAGTATTTCCCTTCCCTTGACTTCAACGATCTTAAACATCATATCGCTCCTTTCCTTGGTGCCGGGGGCCGGTTGCCCGCATGATTTCTAGTCTGCAATCGGATGCGCATTCCAATGCGCCGTTTTCTAAGCTTAATATACACGGATTTTTGAGGGTTTAGCAATAGATTGGCTTTTATCTGCATAAAAAGGCACGCAGGAATTTTCCTGCGTGCACCGGAATGTATTCTTTTAGCATTGCAGGATATTGAGCGGCTCGACCTCCCGCCCTTCGCGCGCGGCGTTTTCAATGCCCGCGCACAGGCTGTTTACGCAGCGGCGGGAGAGGTTCCCCAAAATCGCCAGCGCGCACTCCTCCGCGTCGAACTGTGAAAGGTTGGCGAACTGCCTGAAAAACGGATAGATCCGCTTGTACTGTTCCAGATAGCAGCCCGATACGTCCCGGCCAAGCTGCGTCAGCTTCGCCGTCTGCCGGGGCTGCTTTTCAATCAGCCCCATATCCGCGAGGGTTTTGAGCATCCGGCACACGGAGGGCCGCGCCACGCCAAGCTCTATGGCGATATCCACCGAGCGCGCCTCGCCCTTTGTCTCCACAAGCTTGGATATGATGAGGAGATATTTGATTTTCGCGTTGGTCAGTTCCATACCGTACATCCTGTCCAGCAACGTAGTAACCTGAGAAAGCCCGCAGATAAAGCCCGTGAGGCTTTATCTGCGGCTGTTCAATGGCAGCGGCTGCTGCCGGAGGAGCAGCCGGGGCAGCCCGCGCAGCCTCCGGTCTCCTTGGCCTGTTTACGCTTCTTCACCATGTTGCGTATCACAAGCGCGACGATCCCGGCCAGTACAACGCTGATGATGATGGTTGACAGCATGAAAATCCCTCCTTAGCTCAGCCGCTGATAAAGTCCTGCGGACTTTATCAGCGGTTTTCCTGCGGGTTAAAAGTGCGTTTGCGCCTTTTCCCGCAAATCTGACGCACAGGTCGCCAGATTTGATTTAACATGGGGGATCGCGATCCCCCAACCCCCCTTAATGGGCGGTTTCAACCACACCATATTGGAGGGTACTACCATCTTTATGCGGCCCTTGAGGCTTTTGCCTCATAAACCTTGGGGCGCCTGTTCGCGGGATTGGGCCGGAACAGCAGGTAGAGGAACACCACGGTGACAAGGATGCCCGCAAAGCTGCCGAACGTGAATATACCGGTCGAAATCAGCGTGCCGATCTGGTAGATGGCAAGCGATACGATATAGGCGAACACGGTCTGGTAGCCGATGGCGAACCAGGTCAGCTTCCCGCTGCCCATTTCGCGCTTGATGGCGCCCATCGCGGCGAAGCAGGGCGCGCACAGGAGGTTGAATACCAGCATCGAGTAGGCGGCAAGCGGCGTAAAGGCTGCCTGCAGCTTTGCCCAGTACTCCACGCCGTCCTCCGCGACTTCCGCAAACCCGTAGAGTATGCCGAACGTGCCCACGAGGTTTTCCTTGGCCACAAGGCCCGTCAGCGTGGCGACGCTCGCTTCCCAGGTGCCAAAGCCGAGCGGGGCGAATATGGGGGCGATGACGCCGCCGATGGAGGAGAGCATGGACTCCGCCGTATCCACCATCTGTATGGACCAGTTGAACGTGCTCAAAAACCAGACGACGATCGCCGAGATGAATATGATGCTGCCGGCCTTTTCCACAAACGACTTCGCGCGGTCCCACATATGGATGAGCACGCCCTTGGCGCCCGGCACATGGTAGGCGGGCAGCTCCATGACGAACGGAGCGGGATCGCCCGCGAAGGTCTTGAACTTCTTGAGTATGACGCCGGACGTGATGATGGCCCCAATGCCCAGGAAGTATGCGGAGGTGGCCACCCAGCCCGCGTTGTCGAACAGCGCGCCCGCGATCAGGGCGATGATGGGCAGCTTTGCGCCGCAGGGGATGAACGTGGTGGTGATGATCGTCATCCTGCGGTCGCTTTCGTTTTCGATCGTGCGCGAGGCCATGATGCCCGGCACCCCGCAGCCCGTGCCGATGAGTATGGGGATGAAGGATTTGCCGGAAAGGCCGAATTTGCGGAAGATACGGTCCATGATGAACGCGATGCGCGCCATGTAGCCGCAATCCTCGAGTATCGCCAGGAAGAAGAACAGCACGAGCATCTGCGGCAGGAACCCTAATACCGCGCCCACGCCGCCTATGATGCCGTCGAGTATCAGGGAATGCAGCCAGGGCGCGGTGCCCCAGGAAGCGAGCAGGCCGTCGACCGCGGGGGGGATAATCTCTCCGAACAGGCTGTCGTTTACCCAGCCCGTCGCCCAATCGCCTACGGTGGAGACGGAGATATAGTACACGATCCCCATGATGATGACGAATATCGGCAGCGCCAGTATGCGGTTTGTGACGATGCGGTCTATTTTATCCGAAACCGTCATGTTGCCGCTGGGGCGGTGCTTTTTGACGCAGGTCTCCATCAGCTTGCTGATGTAGGAATAGCGCTCGTTGGTGATGATGCTTTCGCAGTCGTCGTCCAGCTCCGTTTCGCAGTCCAACACCACTTTTTCGATTTCACGGAGAGTCTCGCCGTTAAGAGAAAGCTGCGCCGTGACCTTCTCGTCCCGCTCGAACAATTTAATGGAATACCAGCGGAGCAGAGTCGGGTCTGCAATGCTTCGGATGAGGTCCTCTATGTGCGCGATGGCATGCTCCACCGTGCCGCCGAACGTATGCAGAGGCTCCGCATTTTTTTTGCCGTTTGCAAGCGCCACGGCGCGGTCGGCCACCTCCTTGGTGCCCAGGCCTTTGAGCGCGGAGGTCTCCACGATCTCGCACCCCAAAGCCGCGCTGAGCTTTTTTACGTCGATGCTGTCCCCGTTTTTGCGCACGACGTCGATCATGTTGAGCGCGATAACGACCGGAAGCCCAAGCTCCACAAGCTGCGTGGTCAGGTACAGGTTGCGCTCGATATTCGAGCTGTCCACGATATTGATGATCGCGTCCGGCTTTTCCGTAATCAGATAATTGCGGGAAACCACTTCCTCGAGCGTATACGGGGAAAGGGAATAGATGCCCGGCAGGTCCTGAATGACGACGTCCTTTTGCCCCCTAAGTTTGCCTTCTTTTTTTTCAACCGTTACGCCCGGCCAGTTGCCCACATACTGCGAGCTGCCCGTCAGATCGTTGAACATGGTCGTCTTGCCGGAATTCGGGTTCCCCGCAAGCGCGATTTTGATAGACATGTGCCACCCCTCCTAAAGAAATCTTGGGTTAGATTGCTCTAACCTCAGCCCCTAAAATATGCAGCCTGTCCGGCTGCCTTTAAGCAATTTCGATCATTTCTGCGTCCGCCTTGCGGATGGAAAGCTCATAGTTGCGGACGTTCACCTCGATCGGGTCCCCAAGCGGCGCAACCTTGCGTACGAATATCTCCACGCCTTTGGTAATTCCCATGTCCATGATCCTGCGTTTTACGGGGCCGTCCCCGTGCAGCTTGACGACCTGTACGGTTTCGCCGAGCTTTGCGTTGCGAAGCGTCTTCATTGCCTTCCTCCTACACCATAATTCTATTCGTCAAACTCTTATCAAGAGCGATGCGCGTATCCTTGACATTGAGTATCATGTTCCCGCCCGCGATTCTGGAGACCACCTTCACGCATCCGCCCACGACAAAGCCCATACTGGCAAGGTGCTGCCGCACGTCGTCGTTCCCGGTGATTTTTTTGATATAGCTGGTTTCCCCCGCCTGCGCCATGGAAAGCGGCATCATGATCACTCCTCCCTGAATTGCCCGGCCCTCCGGGGAAAGCCGCCGGTCGGCGGCGACGCGGTTAGCGTGTTCTAACCCTGTGGCCGATAAAATGGTTAGCAAATACTAACCTTACGTAAGGAGTGTAGCATTCCTATGCATGGTTGTCAATTATAAGGGAAAAAATCCCGCGAAAGAATGTTAGCGCATGCTAACTTCATTGTCAAAAAGCGCCAAGGCGCTTTTTTGACAATGACGGGAACAGCCTGTGCCTGCGGCACGGGCGGCTGCTCCCGCAAGGAAAGCCTTGCGGCGCAAGGCCTTCCGCCGCCACCGCGCATGTCGATGGCGGCGATTGAAGCCGCCGGGGGCTGTGGTCCCCGGATCCCGTTTTTTGGGCGGGCAGTGTTCGCGAACGTTGAACGTTGAATTCGTGCAAGGGATATACCAATTTCTTATGGCCTGTCCCGCGCCCGGCCGCCGCAAAATTGGAGCGAGGCTTGTCAAAACCAGCCTAAGCGCGTATCATAACTTTATATGGAACTGCAAGGCTGTGCGGCAAGCGTTACAGCCGCCTTTGCGGCAAACGGCATCACGCAACAGGACGGCCTGCTCGTCGGCGTTTCGGGCGGGATGGATTCGGTTGCGCTTTTGCATATCCTCTGCTCTCTCCGCGCGGCGGGCGGGGTAAAAAAACTGTTCGCCGCGCATGTCGATCACGGCATACGCGCCGCCGCGGGGGAGGACGCCGCGTTTGTGCGCGCGCTGTGCGCGCGCTGGGACGTTGCGCTGTATGAAACGCGGGTGGACGTCCCGAAGCTGAAGCGCGGGACGGGGCAGACCCTGGAGGAGGCGGCAAGGGCCGCCCGCTATGCGTTTTTGCGTGAGGCGAAGCAAAAAAGCGGCGCGGATTGGATCGTGACCGCCCACCATATGGACGACCAGGCCGAAACGGTGCTGATGCACCTGCTGCGCGGCGCCGGGCTTTCGGGTCTGTGCGGCATGAGACCGGTATCCGGCGGCATATTCCGCCCGCTGCTTGGCGTTTCCCGCACGGAAATCGCGGCGTACGCGGAAGAAAACGCGCTGTCCTACCGCACGGATGAGACCAATCTCACGCCGTGCTGCCTCCGAAACCGCATCCGCCTGGAGCTGCTGCCGCTCTTAAAAGAGGGATACAACCCTTCCGTTTCGGAGGGGCTGGCGCGTATGGCGGCGCTGCTTTCCGAGGATGAGGCGTACCTGACTGCGGAGGCGGAGCAAAGGCTAATGGAGGCGGTACTTCCTGCGGGCGGATACGACCGGGACAAACTTGCTGCGCTTCCCATGCCCATACAGTCCCGCGCGGTCCGGCTGATGCTTGCAAAGGAGGGCGCGCTCTACGGCATCCGGCAGGCGGGCGTCAACCGCCTTTGCGCCCTGCTGCGGGGCAGGACGGGGGCGCGCATGGCGCTTCCGAACGGCACGGAGGCGCGCGTCCGGTACGGCGCCATACTAATAGGAAAGCCGGAGGCGGCGGCAGGCGATTTTGAGGCGCCTTTTTGCTGGCCCGGGGAAACAGGGACCCCCGCGGGGGCCTATACCGCGGCGTTTGCGGACAGCCTAAAGCGCGACGAAGGCGCGTTTGTGGCCTATATGGATGCGGACAGGCTTCCCGCCGGCATGGTGGCGCGGGTACGCAGGCCGGGGGACCGCTTTTATCCCCTGGGCGCCCCGGGCGGACGGAAGCTTAAGGAATACCTGATCGATAAAAA
>DATMXR010000019.1:0-2419 GCA_035561315.1 Feifaniaceae bacterium | reverse complement strand
CCATATTCCAATAGTATGTTTTGTCTTCCATTAGTATGGTTCCCGGTTTCTGATTTAAGAAATTGTGGAAAGACCAAGGAGGCGGACGGAAGGAGCTTAACCAAAATGGATCTGGAAACGCTGTGTATCCACGGGGACGATACGGTATATGAGGGAACGGGCGCCGTGAGCGTACCCATATACCAGACCGCGACGTTTGCCCACCCCGCCGTAGGGCAGAGCACCGGCTACGATTATGGCCGCGTGCAGAACCCCACGCGCGAACACCTGGAAAAGACCGTGGCGGTGCTGGAGCGCGGCACGGACGCGATGGCTTTTGCAAGCGGCATGGCGGCGATCTCCCTGCTGATGGAGCTTTTCCGGCCCGGCGATCATATCCTGGCTTCCGACGACCTCTACGGCGGCTCCATCCGCCTGTTCCGCAGCATATCCGAAAAGAACGGCGTAATTTGCGAGCTGTGCGACACCGGCGATCTCGATGCGCTACAGGCGCGCATCCGCCCCAACACCAGGGCGGTGTTCATAGAAACGCCCACCAACCCCATGATGCAGGTGACGGATATCGCGGCGGCGGCGGCGCTCACCAGGGCAAAAGGCATTTACCTGATCGTGGACAACACGTTTCTGACGCCTTACTTCCAGCAGCCGCTCGCCTTGGGCGCGGATATCGTGACCCACAGCGGCACCAAATATTTGGGCGGCCACAACGATACGCTCGCCGGGTTCCTGGTGGTAAAAGACGCGGAATTGAGCGAACGCCTGCGGTTTTTATATAAGACGGCAGGTCCCTGCCTTTCCCCGTTCGACAGCTTCCTCATTACCCGCGGAATCAAGACTTTGGCCGTGCGCATGGAGCGCCAGCAGGAAAACGCGCAGGCGGTGGCAGGCTGGCTGCTTGAACAAAGCGGCGTCAGGAAGGTATACTATACGGGGTTAAAGAGCCATCCCGGCTATGAGATTTCCCGCCGCCAGGCCGCCGGCTTCGGCGCGATGATCTCTTTTTCCGTCAAAAGCGCTTCCCTCGCCCGCCGCATACTGGAGCGGGTCAGGCTCGTTCAGTATGCGGAAAGCCTGGGCGGCGTCGAATCGCTCATCACCTACCCGATGCTGCAGACGCACGCGGACGTACCGGAGGAGGAACGCCTCCGCAAGGGGATCGACGACTGCCTGCTGCGCCTGTCCGTGGGGCTGGAGAGCGCGAAGGACATCATAGCCGATCTTGCCCGGGCCATGGAGGAGGAAGCGTAATTGCCTTATCAGTTTGACGAAATCATAAACCGCAGGGATACCGACTCCCTGAAATACGACTTTGCCGTACGGCGCAACAAGCCCGCGGATATCCTGCCGCTTTGGGTGGCGGACATGGATTTTAAGGCCCCGCCCGCCGTGATTGCGGCGCTTACTGCCCGCGCGGAGCACGGGATATTCGGCTATACCGACGGGCGGGACGCCTACTATTCCGCCGTGCAGAATTGGTTTTTGGAGCAGTTTGATTGGCGGACGGAAGCGGGCTGGATCGTAAAGACCCCCGGCGTGGTGTTTGCCGTAAGCACGGCGGTGCGCGCGTTTACGGAACCGGGGGGCGCCGTGCTCATACAGCCGCCCGTATACTATCCGTTTACGGAAGCCGTATTGGCAAACGAACGGAAGCTCGTTAAAAACGAGCTTGTTTATAAGGACGGGCGCTATTCTATCGATTTTGAGGATTTCGAGCGCAAGATCGTTGAAAACCGGGTCAAGCTCTTTATCCTCTGCTCCCCGCACAACCCCGTGGGGCGGGTGTGGACGCGCGGGGAACTCACAGAGGTCGGCGAACTCTGCCTCAAGCACAACGTGCTGGTGGTTTCGGACGAGATCCATGCGGATTTCACGTTCCCCGGCCATCCGCACACCGTATTCGCAAGCATCGGCGAGCGTTTTGCCGCAAACTGCATCCTCTGCACCGCGCCGAGCAAGACGTTCAATTTGGCGTCCCTGCAGATCTCCAACATATTCATACCGGAGCGGGGATTGCGGCGGCGCTTTAAGCAGGAGCTGACGCGTGCGGGCTACAGCCAGCCCAACGTCATGGGTCTTGAAGCCTGCCGCGCCGCGTACGAGCACGGCGGGCCGTGGCTCAATGAGCTAAGAACATACCTGCTGCAGAACCTGTTGTTCGCGCGGGAGTATGTAGCACGGCACATGCCCAAAGTAACGCTCGTGGAGCCGGAGGGCACGTATTTGATCTGGCTCGACTTCCGCGCGCTGGGGCTTTCCGGCAAGGCCCTGGACGATCTGATCGTATACAAGGCCGGGCTTTGGCTGGACGCGGGCGAACTGTTCGGCGACGGCGGCGAGGGCTTCCAGCGCATCAATATCGCCTGCCCGCGCGCCACGCTGGAAGAGGCGCTCAAACGGCTTGCCCGGGCGCTGGAGGAAC
>DATMXR010000018.1:0-3429 GCA_035561315.1 Feifaniaceae bacterium | reverse complement strand
CAGCGCGATATGCATCATATCCAGGAACGTGCTTTGCCGCTCCTCCGCCGTGCACTCCTCGCCCGTGAAAGGAAGGTCGGAAATTGTGCACATGCACAGCGCGTTTTTGCCTGCGCGCGCGGCGTTGCAGTAGAGCGCCGCGGCTTCCATTTCCACTGCGAGCACCCCCATCTTGCGCCAGTCCCCCAGGGAGTTCGAGTCGTCGTAGAACGTATCGGAGGAAAGTATGGTGCCCACCATCATGCGGGAGCCGCGCTTTTCCCCCTCCTCCACGGCGGCTTTAACGAGCGAATAGCTCGCCGTGGGCGCGAACGTGCCGGGGAGGCTGTACTGCGAGGCGTAGCTGGAGTTGGTGCATGCGGAAAGGGCCACCACGATATCCCGAAGCTTCAGGCCGGGATGTATGCCGCCCGCCGAGCCGATGCGTATGATATTTTCGACGTCGAATTTGTTGAACAATTCAAAGGAATAAATACCGATGGAAGGCATGCCCATGCCGCTTGCCATAACGGATACGCGCTTGCCCTCGTAAGTGCCGGTGTAGCCCTGTACGCCCCGGATGTTGTTGAAAAGCTTTGCGTCCTTCAGCAGCGTTTCCGCAATGAATTTGGCGCGCAGCGGGTCGCCGGGCATCAGCACGGTTTTTGCGATATCCTCCTTCGCGCAGGCGATGTGCGGGGTCTTAACTATATCGCTCATGGATGGTCCTCCTGCTTTCTTTTTTTCTAGTATACCATAAAAACCGGATGCGGAGGACCGGCCGATACGCCCCGTTTTCTGCATAACGAACCCCTGCCGCGCATAACATGCTGCATCCGGATATTGGGAGGGCAGGCATGGAACAAAGGGACTCATCCGGCTTACGGACGGTGCCGTACGACAGGGAAAAGGCCGTGGCATATGCGCGCGCATGGGCCATGTCCCGGAACCCGGCGTATTATGATTTTTCCAGCCTTGGCGGGGACTGCACGAATTTTGCCTCCCAGTGCGTGTACGCGGGCGCGGGACAGATGAACTACAGGCCTACGGTGGGCTGGTATTACCGCAGCGCCAGCGACCGCACCCCAAGCTGGACGGGCGTGGAATATTTTTATAACTTCATGGTCAACAACAGGCGGGAGGGCCCGTTCATGCAGCTTGTGCCGCTGGAGGGGCTGCAGCCCGGCGACGTCATACAGATCAAGTTCAGAGAGCCGTACTTTTCACATAACCCCGTGGTGCTTTCCGTCGGGTCTCCGCCCAACCCGTCGAACATACTCGTCGCCGCCCACACCATCGATTCGATCGACCGGGCCTTGGATACGTATACTTATATCGCGCTGCGCCCGCTGCATGTGCTGGGGGTCCGCAGGTGGTAACGGCAATATTTTACATTTGTGGCAAGTGAGTAATCGCTCATAGTTATGCGTTTCAATAATCTGACAAAAATCTGCATAATACTTCCCCGCAAATTCCGCCCACTGCACGGAAACGCCCGGAGATAGGGCATTTCTTGCGTTTTGGGGCGGGACGTGTTATACTTTGCCGTGTATACTCATTGCATGCCCTCTTTTTTTTTGCGCATGCACGGCATTATAACGCATATTAATTCTGTGGGAGGAATAATTATGCACTCAATCGGGGAAACCACGCACACGCTCAAATCGGGAACGCATACGCTGGAGGCCATCTACAACACGATCGTTTCCCATGGGGACGCGCCAAGCGCGCAGTACGACAAAAACGGCGAGATCCGCTACATCACATTCAGCGAGTACGACCGGCGCGTGCGCCACGCCGCGGCGGGGCTGCAAAAGGTGCTGGGCGTGCCGGAAAAGCCGCTCTACATCGGCATCCGCATGGACAATTCGCCGGATTACGCCACCGTGTTCTGGGGCGCCATCATGGCGGGCTACCAGCCCGTGCTCATCGACTTCCGGTCGGACGCCAAGCAGGCCGGGCATATTGTCAGGCAGACGCAGGCCGTCGCCGTCATTACGCTCGATCCGCTCGCGCTGCCCGCGGGCGTGCATTTGATAGACCCCGCGCCGCTGCTGCGGGATTGCGAGGGCGAGGTCCGCGGCGGGTTCGCGAACCGTGTGGCCATGTGCACATCCGGCACCACGGCCTCCTCCAGGGTGTACGTATACGACGGCCAGGCCCTTACCGTGCAGCTGCTGGATTTCTTGGCGCTCGCAAGGATATCGCCGGAATTTTTGAACGATAAGCCGCACAGGGTGCTCGCGTTCCTGCCCTTTCACCACATATTCGGCTTTATGACCATGATGATGGCGTACACGGTGTTCGGCAAGACCATCGTGTTCCCGAAGGACCGCACCAGCAAATCCGTGCAGGAGGCCTGCAGGGTCCACCATATCACGCACCTTTTCAATGTGCCGCTCTTCTGGAACTCCGTGGCGCAGAAGCTTGCGCGCGCGGCCCGGCAGAAAGGCGAGGAGAAGGAGCGTAAGCTCAATAAGCTTGTGGAAGGCTCCGTCAAAAGCCAGCGCGTGTTCGGCAAGGCGGGGCGGGTGTATTACGCCAACCTCGCCTACGGCATCCGCAAAAACCTGCTGGGCACGCATTTAAGCTGCGGCATCAGCGGCGGCGGGCGCATACTGCCGGATACGCTCAGGCTGTTAAACGGCATCGGCTGCCCGCTCGTTAACGGCTTTGGCATGACGGAGCTCGGCATTTCCTCTGTACAGGTGTTCGACAGTATAGACGATCAAATAAACGGCTGCGTGGGCAGGCCCATGCAGAGCGTCAAGATCAGGATCAAGCCGCGCGAAGGGGACAAGTCCTCCGTGGGAGAGCTCTTTATCAAGTCTGCCGCCATGCACATCGGCCGCATGGCGGAGGGTGAGTTTGTCAAGCCGGAGCTTGATGAGGAAGGCTATTTTGCCACCGGCGACATCGCGCGCTTCGAAGGCGGTAAGCTCTGGATCGAAGGCCGCCTAAAGGATGTGATTATCAACGAAAGCGGCGAAAACGTCTACCCGGACGAGCTGGAGGACGCGTTCGCCGGCATCGACGAGATCCAGCAGGTCTGCGCGTTCGGCGCGGATTTCGGCGGTCCGTACGAGGATATCACGCTGGTGGCGTACGCGGAAAACATCCAGAAGGACCGCGCGCGCATGGACGCGCTCATCAACGCTCTTTCCGTCCGCAACGCCCAGCTGCCCATTTACAAGCGGGCGCGCCGCTGCTTTCTCTCCCTTGCGCCGCTGCCGCTCACGGCCTCTTTAAAGGTCAAGCGCGTGCGCGTGAAGGAGGATCTGGCCGCAGGCCGGTTTGACGCCATCGAGGTCGATCTCTCCAAGCGCCGCGTGTGCGGAAGCATATCCGTAACGGGCGCGGGCGCGGAGGTGGAAAAGAGCGAGGCGTATCTTGCTATCCTCCAGAAGATCAAGGAGTTCTTCGCGGAAGAACTCTGCCTCAACGTAGAGG
>DATMXR010000017.1:0-4229 GCA_035561315.1 Feifaniaceae bacterium | reverse complement strand
ATGCCATACGGTCCAACGTGTGTATATTACGGCGTCAAGTCCGATCTGGCCCAACCAAAAATGGCGCAGGAGGGTAGTTTTACGGTATGGTTCGAATGAAGGATGTTGCAAAGTACGCGGGCGTTTCCGTAGCCACCGTATCCAATGTGATTACCGGCAAGCAGGTCGTAAGCCCTCAGATGCGTGAGGTCGTGCAGCGTGCGATCAATGAGCTCAACTATAATGTCAATCTCGTCGCCAGGGGCCTGAAAACGCAGCGCACCTATACGATAGGCGTACTTTTGCCGGACGTTACCAAGCTGTTCTTCAATGATGTGGTAAAAGGAATCATGGAAACCGCAAAGGTCGCAGGCTACAGCATTAACATTCTGAGCAGTAATTATGATTTTGAAACGGAACGATCCCTTGTTTATTCCCTCAAGGGCAGCCAGGTGGACGGCATTATATTGGATTCCTGCGCGGATCGGTCGTATGCGCGAGTTTGGGCAGAGGAACTTTTGGCTGAGCGCAACGAAATGCCTCCGGTCGTAGCTCTGGAAAGCACCTTCGATGCCGCCCGCATCTCCGCTGTGCTTGTGGATGGCGAATATTGGAGCGGGGCGATCACCCAACACCTGATCGATAGCGGAAGGAAGCGTATCTTCTTTATCTCCGGCCCTGTCGGTCTGGAACATGAGTATGCAAGGCTAACCGGTTACCGGAATACGCTTGTAAAAAATGGAATTGCGCTCGACGAGAATCTGATTGCACGATGCGATTTCCTCTCGGGCACCGCCTATCATGCCGCACGAAAAGCGCTTGAGGCCGGGTTGGCGTTCGACGCCATCCAAGCCTCCAACGATCAGGCGGCGATCGGCGCAATAAAGGCTCTCAAGGAATATCGAATCCGCATACCCGATGATGTTGCGGTATGCGGATTCGACAACCTCTTCCCCAGCACGCTGATAACGCCCGCGATCACCACCATAGACGTCCCGCGATATGAAATGGGCGCCAGAGCGGTCCAGGAGGCTATCCGGAGGATTGAGGACAAGGATGCGGCGCCTGTTCAGCATGTGATTGAGGCGGGCATGATCATACGCTCCTCTTCCTGCCGGAATGCCGTCACCCAATGGAATTTGGAGAATTGGTAAGCAATCTATCAAAGCCAAATGGAGCTGCCTGAATTTCCAGCCGCTTTTGCCCATGTACCGGCGTCCCAATATAGAACATGGCCGTCACGCAGCAGCTCAGGAACTATCTCCCGCCCACTTGCATTCGCGGCGGAGCGCAATATGAAATTAGCCCATATCTTTTGTTTTAAGCGCCGGCTGCTTTGACCGTGCCTGTCGCATTCGTCAGGATGACGTCGATGCCCTCGTCAAAAAAGCGGCGCGTCTCCTCCGTATCGTCGGACCAGAAAAGGTTGCAGAGCAGTCCGCTGGCATGCGCCTGGGCGATCATGTCCCGCGTCAGGCATGTCTTGCAGAACTGGACGCGGCTGCAGCGGTACCGAAGAGCGTTTTCGACAATCGTGTAGTTCATATGCCCTTCCAGACAGCAGCGGGCGATATCGGGGGCAATCCGCTCCGCCGTAATCAGTACGTCCTTTTCGCCGGTGAAATAAACGGCATCCCGGCAGCCATACTTGCCAACAAGTCCGGCGATCCTGCGAAAAACCCCTGGATCATAGACGGGCAGGTTCCCGTCGTCCTCCCAGGCCTTTTCCTCCGGGATGATCAGCCTTTGCATATTGTCCTTCAGCGCGACCGTCCCGCCCCCCGGATAGAGCCGCAAAAGCTCTTTTCCCCGGCGAAGCATGGCCTCGGAGACGTTTTTTCTTTTGCCGAGCGATTTGATGTGGATGTTCATGACGGTCCGGTTGGCGAAGCGGTCGAGCACTTCTTCAAAAAGCGGGATGCGGGTCCCCTTCCAGACCGGAGAAAACGGGATGCCCGCGTCGAGTTTGGCGATTTCCCCGTATGTCAGCGCCCCGATGGCGCCTTTCCCGTCCGTCGTCCTGTCAACGGTGGGGTCGTGGCAGACGACGATTTCCCCGTCGGCCGTAGGCCACAGGTCCAGCTCTATTTCCCCCGCCCCCGCCATGACGGCGGCGGCGAAAGCGGGCAGCGTATTTTCGGGCGCAACGGCGTTGAAGCCCCGGTGCGCGCACAGGAGCGGCAGGCCGCCTGTCATTGGCAGTTTCATAAAAACCGTCCTCTCTATTCAGTTCCTGCTTTTCATCTGCGGGTCCAGCCTGTCCCTGAGCCAGTCGCCGATGAGCGAAATCTGCATAAGCAGCACGACGATCACGAGGCTCGGGATAATGGCCAGCCACCAGTTTTGCAGCATATAGTCGCGCCCTTCGCTGACCATGACGCCAAGGGAGGTCCCCGGCGGCTGAATGCCGAGGCCCAGATAGGACAGCGTGCTCTCCAGAAGGATGAAGGCGCCCAGGCTCACAGTCGTCTGGACGATCAGCGGCGAGGCGATATTTGCAAGGATATGCTCGAAGAAAATGCGCGTCTTGGACGCCCCCAGCGCCCGGCTGCACTCGATGAAGCTGATATTCCGGATCTGGATGACCTGCCCGCGTACGAGCCGCGCGAATCCCGGCCAGCCGGTGATGCCGATGACGATGATCGTCGTCAGGGCGTTCGAGCCCATCATCGTGGCGCAGACGATGCCGATAAACGTGGTGGGGACGGACAGCTCCGCGTCCGTCACAAACATGAGGGACAGGTCGAGCGCCCCCTGGTTGAGGCCGCTGAGCACACCGACCACAAGGCCGATGACCACCGCCAGGAACATCCCGGAGGCAGATATGATGATGGAGGTGCGCGTGGCGTACAGCAGGCGCGTCGCCACGTCGCGCCCGAGGCTGTCCGTCCCGAACAGGTATGGCGACTGGGGGTCTATGAATTTAGGCGGCTTCAGGCGCAGCATCAGGTCGGTGTCCTTTAAATCGACGGGGAAAAGCACGGGCGCCAGAAGCGAGACGGCGACGATGAGCAGAAGCGTTGCCATCAGAAATAGGATAAACGGCGGAATGCCGCGGTTGGCTTTCATCTTGCGTTTCATTATACGTACCTTATTCCCTGTCGCGGATGCGCGGGTCCAGCGCGGAATACGACAGGTCCACGAGAAGATTGATCGCCGTCACGGAGATACAGATGATCATCACCCCGAACTGCACGACGGGAAAGTCCCGCTGCTTGGCGCTGTTGACGATCAGCGTGCCGATGCCGGGCCAGGCGAAAACAGTTTCCACCACAACGGAGCCGCCGATGATATAGCCCAGCTGCGCGCCGAGTATGGTCACGACGGAGATGAGCGCGTTGCGCAGGGCGTGCTTAAAAATGACCCGGCTTTCTTTCGCCCCCTTGGCGCGGGCGCACTCAAGAAAATCCTGCCCGATAACGTCCAGAAGTGAGCTGCGCGTGAGGCGCGCGACATTTGCCGTGGGCGCCACGGACATCGCGATGACCGGCAGCACGTAATGGGCGGGCGTACCGACGCTGCCGCTTGGGAGCACGTTCAGATGCAGCGAAAAAACGAAAATAAGCAAAATGCCCAGCACGAAGTTTGGGATGGTATATCCGGCGATGGTGAAGCCCATGGTCAGCCGGTCGAACACCGTGTTGTGCTGGAGCGCCGCGAAAACGCCGAGCGGGATGCCGACGAGGGCCGTGACCCCGAACGAGATCGCTCCCAATGTGAGCGTCGCCGCCATGCGCTCGGCAAAGAGATCCGAAACGGGCCGGGCGTAATAGAAGCTCGTGCCGGCGTCGCCCGTCAGCATGCCGGCAATCGCCCTGAAATACTGCTGAATCAGGGGCAGGTCCAGGCCCAGGTTATGCCTGAGCTGCTCACGGGCTTTCATGTTGCCGCCGGATTGGAGTATCCAGTCGACGGGGTCGCCGGTCACGCGCGAGAGAATAAAGACCACGGTCCAGACGAAAAGCACCGTCAAAAGCGCTTTGAGCGCCCGAACCAGCACATACCGCTTCATATACGCTCACATCCTTTTGGAAGCAAAATGGCAGGCGGCGTAATGCCCCCCGGTAAGCGCCCGGAGCGCAGGCTTCTCTTTTTTACACAGATCCGCCGCTTCGGGGCAGCGCGTCTGGAACGGGCAGCCGGGCGGCACGCGGATGGGGCTTGGCAGATCGCCCTCCAAAATGATGCGCTCCGTCTTCTTTCCCGTATGCGCCGCCGGTATCGCGCTGATGAGCGCCCTTGTATAGGGA
>DATMXR010000016.1:0-13766 GCA_035561315.1 Feifaniaceae bacterium | reverse complement strand
ACCTAGACCTGCCGCTTAGCACGACAGCCCCTTTCTGCATAAATCAAACCGATCGCACGCACCCTAATCAAAAACGAAAGGGGCCTCCCATGCCGGTATGGCTCATACTCGCGTTTGCGGTATTTTCGGGCTTTATCATTTACGCAATTGTCGCGCTCAACAAAAAAGGGCGGAAGCAGCCCGCAAAGGCCGTGCTGTCCGCATATATCGTGTTTGCGCTGGTATACCTCGTCATCTGGATATTCGCATTTTCCGTACCGCCTTACGTCATACTGCTTGCCATGCTGGCGGTTTTTATCGACTGCTTCTTCGGTTACTACCTGAATTGGTACAACCGCTCCAAAGTGTTCGACCGTTACCTGCATGCCTACGGCGCGTTTTCGTTTGCGCTGCTGACGTATTGCCTTATTAAAAACCTGTTCGAGGCGGGCGGGAGCCGCGCGTTCCGGTCCCTGTTTGTTTTTGCCGCGGGTATGGCGCTGGGCGCCGTATTTGAGCTGGTGGAGGCCGCCGTCGATCAAAAGAGCGGCGCGGGCGCGCAGCGGGGCCTTAAGGATACGAATACGGACATGCTCGGCAACCTCATAGGCTCCGCGCTCGCGGGCCTGTTCGCGTATTGCTTTTTGTTTTCTTAGATCACACCTGAAATTGTTTCAGTATCCCGTACGTCAGGTCGTCCGAAAGCCGGTACGCCTGCTCCATCAATTCGTCATGCCGACGGATGCTTTCGTCGGGCCGGCCGTCGCGGATGAGCATGGTCTCATATTCCAGTAAATTGATGATCTCGTTGAACATCACCTGCAGGCTCGGCATATCCCAATAGGGGTTGACGCGCGAAAGATGCCGGGAAAGCTCGTCCGCGTTCCTGTACAGGTATTCGCGCGCGCGGCGCACGGCCCGGACGTCGTTCGCCTTATAGGCCTCGATCATGCGGATGGTGCCTTCCAGATCGTTATTGATATATTCCCGGACCAGTTCGCCCGTCTGCTGCCCGTAAAACTCCGAGAATATGCTAGCGAAATCATCCGCGTTTCTTTGCAGGCGGGCGACGACGGCGTTCCGGTCCGCCTGACCGTACAGGATGCTGTAAATCAAAGCCCAGGTCCATTGGCTGTTGTCCGCCCAAAGCCTGCGGATGGCGTTGGAAAGCGCGACCTGGTTGAGAAGGTATCGCGGCAGTGAGCTTGCCGAAGTAGCCATGCCGGTATCCTCCTAACGCGCGGTATTGCATTGTATGTCGCCCGGTACCGGTTTAGGCCGCAAAGGGACGGTTTTTTGCTTATTTCGCAATCCCATTCCAAAACTCCGGCATATACTGATGTTAGAAAGCGGCTATAAAAAATATGCTCCGCCGCAAATTACGGGAGGAAACCCATATGGCAAAAATTGTGTGTTTTAGCGGCTGTCGGCAAGACTCTCCCAACGAGAGCTTTTTGCGTTGCCTTAATTCCATGCCCTGCGCTAAGGTTGCGGAAAATACCTGGCTTGTGGAGACCCGCCAAAGCTGCGTACAGTTGAGAGATGCGCTGCGCCAGTTTACATGCCCGGAAGACAGCTTGTTTGTCGCTACCTGCGGCCCGGAAGCGGCATGGTGCAACCTGCCGTCCAGCCCCAACAAGGTAAGAGACATACTCAACAGCTCCTGCTCCTGCTGAAGAAAAACTTGAAAGCAATTCGCCCGCATGCGTGCATGCGGGCGTTTTTTGTGCTGATTCCAATCGTTTATCACGCCGGGAAAAAGGCTGCTATTCCCCGGCGTATGCGTAGCCCCGGCTAAATGCGGCTTTGTTGATCTCCAAGAACTGCGGCTTAACGGTGGCCGCAAGCGCCTCCATCCAAGCCTCCCGCGGGAAGGGGAGCTTTTTTGCCAGCACGCCTAAGAGCACCACGTTCGCCGCCCTGTGCGTGCCGCATTCCACAGCGATCTGCGTGGCGTCAAGCGCAATCGCGTTCGGGGCGGCGGCCCGGATGCGCGCAACCGCGTCGTCCGGATATGCGGCCGCCCCTGTGATGACCGGCATGGGCAGTATTTGCTGCGTGTTGACGATGACGGTGCCCGTCACCGGTTTCACGTACGGCAGCGCGCGCAGCGCCTCCAGCTTCTCAAACGCGAGCACGACATCCGCCTGTTCCTGCTCGACCAAAGTGGAATACACCGGCTCCGTATCGCTCATGCGCACGTATGTCGCCACGCTTCCGCCGCGCTGGCTCATGCCGTGCACTTCGCTCACCCGCACATCGTAGCCATGCTGCAAAGCAATATGGCCGAGGATTTTGCTGGCGAGCAGCGTTCCCTGCCCGCCCACGCCGACGATCACGATTCCTATCATAAAGAGTTAGCCTCCGTCCTGTCAAAATGGCCGCGGATATTTGGGGGCGCTGCCCCCAAACCCCTGCCAAAGGGACGCGTCCCTTTGGAATCCCTGGCGCTTATAAAGAAATGCGATATTTTCTACTACTCAACCGGCCCTAACGCGCCGAACGGGCAGACCTTGGCGCACAGCCCGCAGCCCACGCACTGCGTGGGGTCCACCCACACGCCGGTCTGCGTTTTGTTGATGGCCGGGCAGCCTATTTTCATGCACATGCCGCAGTTTTTGCATGTTGCGGGGTCACTGAAGTATTTCACTTTGACCGGCCTGATGATGAGCGCGCAGGGCCTCCGGGCGATAACCACGGAAAGCTCCTCGCGCGCGGTTTCCTCGCGCAGCGTTTTTTCTAAAAGCTTTACGTCGAAGGGGTCCACGACTGTTACATGCTTTACGCCCAGCGCCTCGCAGAACTTTTCCAAATTCAGCTGCGGGGCGGGCTTGCCGTGGATATCCAGACCGTTGACGGGGTTGTTCTGGTGCCCCGTCATGCCGGTGATTGCGTTGTCCGCGATGATGACGGTGCCGACGGACTGATTGTATACCATGTTCAATAAGCCCGTCATGCCGCTGTGGGCAAACGTACTGTCCCCCAATACGCCTACCATCTTTTTCGCGCTTTCCTTCCCGCGCGCCTTTTCCATGCCGTGCGCCATGCCGATGGAAGCGCCCATGCACAGGCAGGTGTCCGCGGCACTTAGCGGCGGGTTCGCGCCCAGGGAGTAGCAGCCGATGTCCGAATGGACGGTCAGCTTCAGTTTGTTCAGCACATAAAACAACCCGCGGTGCGGGCAGCCCGGGCATAAAACGGGCGGCCTTACGGGGATATCCTGCGTCTGGCTTGGCCCCGGTTCGGGCGCCCCCGCGAATTTCGCCGCGATCTTTCTTACAAACAGCTCGCCCTGGATTCCGGTCTTATCCTTGCCCGAGCAAGGGACGCCCATGGCTTTTATGGCGTCCTCAAAAAACGGCTCCATATCCTCTACCACATAGAGCGTTTCAACGCCCGCCGCGAATTCGCGGATGAGTTTTTCGGGCAGCGGGTAAGCAAGCCCCAGCTTCAATACGGAAGCTCCGGGCAGCGCTTCCTTTACATAGTTGTAGGCCGCGCCGCCCGTGACCACGCCGATGCTTTTATCCGCCCACTCGATGCGGTTGACGGGCAGCGTACATGCGTCCTCGCTAAGGCGCTTTTCCCGTGCTTCCACAACGATGTGCCGCTTCTGCATGTTGGAGGGAACGGTCAGGTATTTTTCCGGCTGCTTCGTATAGGGCAAAAGTTCCCGCTCTTCCCGCTCCAGCAGTTCCACCGCCGAGCGCGCGTGCGCGATGCGCGTCGTCACGCGGACGATCACGGGGGTATCGTACGTTTCGCTCAGCTCAAACGCAAACTTCGTAAAGTCCTTGCACTCCTGAGAGTTGGAAGGGTCCAGCACCGGAACGTGCGCGGCGCGGCAGAGCATGCGGGTGTCCTGCTCATTTTGGGAGGAGTGCATGCCCGGGTCGTCCGCCACCACGATGACCATCCCGGCGTTCACGCCCGTATAGGAAGAGGTAAACAAAGGGTCCGCCGCGACGTTGAGGCCCACATGCTTCATGCAGGCCATGCTGCGCGCGCCGCCCAAGGACGCGCCGAACGCGACCTCCACGGCAACCTTTTCGTTGGGCGCCCATTCGGAATATATGCAGTCGTAACCGGCGACGGCCTCGTTGATTTCGGTGCTGGGCGTTCCGGGATAGGCGGATGTCACGCGCCCGCCCGCCTCATATACGCCGCGGGCGATCGCCTCGTTGCCTAATAAAAGCTCTTTCATATGTTCCTCCATCCGGGATTGTTTACTTAAAACAGCGGCGAAAGGGACAAACTACCGCCGCTGCATGCTCATGCGGAATATTGCGAATATCCATGCGTGTATACAAGTATATCGTTCGCACTTGCAGAATGGTAGCGAACCGGGAAGAATAGATAATATATAGTTCTTTCCGTTTTTCGGCCGGGCCGTACTCTTTTTGAGGGACGCGCATATGCTTGTAACCGGCTCCCGAATAGAAACCCAGTATTTGCATCCCTGAAAATCCGGTATAAAACGGCCGCGGTGCCCCCGCGCGATTGCGCAAAGGCGGCAAGTGCGGTAGAATAAACATGTTATAAGGCTTATTATGCCCATACGGCAAAGGAAGCCGCGGTGTAAGAAGGGAAGTGCCTGTTTCAAATATGCAGCCGATGCCGCAGCAGTTTTGTGGCCTGCCCATAGAGCGGGATGTTCCGATGCGCACGCTTACCACCTTCCGCCTGGGGGGGCCCGCCGATTTTGTGCTGCGCGCGCAGGACGATACGCAGGTGCTTTTTGCGTACCGTGCCGCGCAGGAACTCGGAATACCCGTATACGCCATAGGCAACGGCTCCAATCTTATCGTGCGGGACGGCGGCATCCGGGGGCTGGTCATCGTGATCGGCGAGCGCATGGCCTCGGTGAAAAAAGAGGGCACGCTTCTTACCGCGGGCGCGGGAATCCCATTGACGGATCTCGCCCGGGAAGCCGCAAGGCTGGGATTGATGGGCATCGAGTGGGCATGCGGCATCCCCGGAACATTGGGCGGGGCCTGCGCCATGAACGCGGGCGCGTACGGCGGGGAAATGAAGCAGGTTTTAAAATCTGTCCGCTACCTGGAGGACGGCCGCATTCTGGAGAAGGGCATTTCGGACGGGGAGATGGGCTACCGCGCGAGCGCGTACTGCGCGCCGGGGCGCATCGTGCTTTCGGCGGCGCTTTCACTCGTTCCGGACGACGGCGGCGCGAAAGCCCGGCAGGAAGACTACCTTGCGCGGCGGAAAGAAAAGCAGCCGCTCGAATACCCCAGCGCGGGCAGCGTATTCAAGCGCCCGCCGGGATGCTTCGCGGGCGCGCTTATCGAAAGCGCCGGGTTAAAGGGCCTGCGCGTGGGCGGGGCCGAGGTCAGCGCCAAGCACGCGGGGTTTATTGTAAACACCGGCGGCGCCACGGCGCACGACGTGCTTACTTTGATCGAAGAGGTCAAGGAGCGCGTTTGGAAGACGCATCATGTGGAGCTGAATTGCGAGCCCAAGATTTGGGGAGACGATTGATTAATATTTATACGAAAAGGAGGGGATACCGTGCCAAATAAGCCAAGACTGACGCTCTTGATCGTGACCGGGCTTTCGGGCGCGGGGAAATCCCTTGCGTTAAAGCGCCTGGAGGATATCGGCTTTTATTGTGTGGACAACCTTCCCGCGAGCCTCCTCCCCGCTTTTTTGGAGCGGTGCGCAAGCGCCAGCCCGGTCATTACGCGGGCGGCTTTGGCGATAGACAGCCGGGAAAGCGCGTTCGGCGTGGACTGGGAGGATATGCTCGGCAGGCTTGTGTCTTCCGGGGCCGAATACCGCATATTGTTTCTGGACAGCCGGGACGACGTGCTGCAGCGCCGGTACGCGGAAACCCGCAGGCGCCACCCGCACGCCGCGGGCGGCGATATCGCCGCGGGCATCGCGCATGAGCGCGCCGTGCTGCAGCCGCTCAAGGAGCGCGCGCACGCCGTGATAGACACAAGCGGCTTAAAGCCCGTGGAGTTCTACGCGCGGCTGGAGGAGGCGCTCGCATTAAAGCCGCAGGAGAGCATGCTGCTGCTGTTTACCAGCTTCGGCTACAAGCGCGGCCTGCCGATGGACGCGGATTTTGTGCTGGACATGCGCTTTTTGCCCAACCCTTTTTATGAACCGAAATTAAGGCCGCTTTCCGGCCTGGACGCGCCGGTGCGGGACTATGTTTTAAAAAATGAGGATGCGGCCCGTTTTCTTGACGGGTTTGAAGCGATGCTGCGCGGCGCGCTGCCCGGTTTTGCGGCGCAGGGCAAGCAGCGGCTGATGGCCGCGTTCGGCTGCACCGGCGGGCGGCACCGTTCCGTCGCCGCCGCGGAGGAAATGGCGCGCCGCTTTGCGGACAGCGCCCAGGTCACATGCTTCCACAGGGACATAGGCCCGGAGGCGGCGGATATCAACGCGCGCTTTCAACCGCAGGAGGGCAACGGATGATCTATGCTGCTTGCACCCATATCGGCCGGAGATTAAAAAACGAGGACAGCCTCTATGTGCCCAAACGCCCGGGCGAAACCGCGGCCGTCGCCGTGGCGGACGGCATGGGCGGGCACGCGGCGGGCCTGCGCGCGAGCACGCTGGCGGTGGAGGGCGTTTCCTCCGCGTTGGGCCAGATCCGCATTCCTGCGGACGCGGCCGTGCGCGCGTTAAGGGACATCCTCCAGCGCATCAATTACGACATCTACCGGCACGCGCAGACGGAGGAAGGCTGCCGCGGCATGGGCACCACACTTACGCTCGCGCTGCTGTATGAAACGGAATATATCGCGGCGAACATCGGGGACAGCCGCCTGTATCACTTCGACGGCGAGACGCTCACCCAGGTCACGCGGGACCACAGCCTGGTGGCGGTGCTGGTGGCCAGCGGCTCCATCACGCAGGAGGAGGCGGACCGCCACCCGCAGCGCAACATCATAACCAGGGCGCTGGGCACTTCCGCCTACGAGGAAGCGGACTTTTTCACCCGGCAGTGGAAGACGGGCGACGTGCTGCTGCTCTGCTCGGACGGGTTATATGGCTCCGTGCCGCATGAGGAGCTTACGCGCGCGCTCAAAAGCGGCGCGCCGCTTGAAGAAACCGCAAATACGCTCATAAACCTCGCGCTGGACGCGGGCGGCACGGACAACATCACCGCCGTGCTCGTGCGGAACACGGGAGGTGACGCCGCATGATCGGGCGCATACTTTCCGGAAAGTATAAGATCGTATCAAAGATCGGCTCCGGCGGCATGGCGGACGTGTACAAGGCCGTTCAGATGGGGACGCTGCACCGCACCGTGGCCGTGAAGATATTGAAACCGGAGTACCAGACGGACGCTTCGTTCGTAAGGCGCTTTGAACAGGAGGCGCAGGCGGTTTTAAACCTTTCGCACGAGCATATCGTGCGCTCCTACGATGTGGGGACGGAGGGCGACCTCCACTACATCGTGCTCGAATATGTGGACGGCAGCACGCTCAAGGAATGCATCCGCGCCCAGGGGAAATTTTTGCCGCGCTCGGCCATCAACATTGGCGCGCAGGTATTGGACGCGCTTTCCCACGCGCATGAGCAGGGCATTATCCACCGGGACGTCAAGCCCCAGAACATCATACTCAATGCCCGCGGCCACGTGAAGCTTGCGGATTTCGGCATCGCGCGCAACGCGGATTCCTCCACGATCACCTACGCCGGGGCCATGGTGATGGGCTCGGTGCACTACATTTCCCCCGAGCAGGCCAAGGGCAGGCAGGTGACGGCGGAAAGCGATATTTATTCCATGGGCATTACGCTTTATGAAATGGTGACGGGCAGCCTCCCCTTTGAGGGGGACAATTCCGTTTCCATCGCGCTCAGGCATATCCAGGAGGAGATCGTCCCGCCCATTGCGATCGTGCCCACCCTGCCCCCCGCGCTCAACGACGTCATCATGAAAGCGGTCAGCAAGCAGCCCTCCGCGCGCTACCACAGCGCCAAGGAAATGCGGCAGGATCTTTTGCGCGTGCTGCGGGAGCCGCGGGGAAGCTTTGCCCGCCAGAAAACCAATGAAAAAATCCGGCAAAGAAGAAAGCAGAAAAGCGCCGGGCGCAAGCCGCGCACCGTAGTATGGCGCATTACCGCCCTGGGGCTGATGCTGCTTGCTTTGTTCGGCATGATGATGATTATGGAACGCACCGTGCTCCAGCGCGTGAACGCCAGCGTGGGCTTTGTGCCCAACCTGGTCGGCAAGACGCAGGACCAGGCCGAGGATACCGCCAGGCTGCGCGGCTACAAGGTGGACATACAGGAGGCCGAAAGCGAGGACGTTCCGCCGGGCGTCGTCATCTCCCAGCAGCCGCAGAAAGGGGCGGAGCTGAAGAACGGCGGCGTCATCACGATCACCGTCAGCGGCGGCGCCGCCATGCCCGTCGTGCCCGAAGTGCGCGGCATGACGCTTTCGGAGGCGGAGGTCGCGCTCCGGGACGAAGGGCTGCTGCCCGGCGTGCCGGAATACCGCATTTCGAACGCCAAGGTGGGCACCGTGTTTGAGCAGGATCCGCTGCCCGGCACGCCGCTTTTGCCGGGGGACGAGGTGCAGCTGTTTATATCCGGCGAACCCAGCCGCAGCATAGAGGTGCCGAGCGTGGCGGACCTGAAGCTTGTACAGGCGCTGACGCTGCTCAACGAGCGGGGCTTTACGGCGTTCCGCGTCCGCCTTGCGAGCCTTGACAACATCTATACCGATACCGTTATGCTGCAAAACCCCGTATCGGGCGAGATCGCGTCCAGCACCACGATGATCGAGCTGACCGCCTCCGGTATAGGAGAGGATGTTTACAGCGCGCAGATCGCGTTTACATTGGACGTGGAAGAGGATGATACGGAGATACTCGCCATCATCCCGGTAAACGGCAGCGCCGTTCCCTATGAGCAGGTGGTTTACGAGGCGACGCTCGACGCGGGCAAAGGCCGGGAAATTTCCTTCCCCGCCGTGATCGCCGAAGGCGGCGAGCATACGCTGATCGTATACCGGAACGGGGAAGAGATCCGCAGGACCGCCGCGATGTTTTCGTATTTACGATAGGATGGGGACTGTCCGCCGCGCTTTTAAGGTATAACGGAATGCAGGAAAAAGGGCTTTTATTAAAGGGCGTGGGCGGCTACTACACCGTACGCCTGGAGCAGGGGGAAGAGATAACCGCGCAGGCCCGGGGGCGGTTCCGGCACGAGGGGCTTTCCCCCGTGTGCGGCGATCAGGTATTGATCGAACGCCAGCAGGAAGGGCACGCGGCGCTGGTGGAAATACTGCCGCGCAAGAATATTTTGATCCGCCCGCAGGTCGCGAATATCGATCAGCTTGTGATCGTGCTTTCCGCCTCAAGGCCCAAGCCGGACCTTTTATTATGCGACAAGCTGATGCTGCAGGCCATCCCGCTTTCCATTGTGCCGCTCATCGTCGTCAACAAATGCGACGAGGGCGACAGCAGGGCCGTGGAGGACATACGGCGCGAATACGCGCATGTGGATACGCTCATACTTTCCGCGCGCACAGGCGAAGGGCTAAAGCCCCTGCGCCACGCGCTTAAGAATAAAGTGAACTGCTTTGCCGGGCAAAGTGCTGTGGGCAAAAGCTCGCTGTTGAACGCGTTGCTGCCGGGGCTCGGGCTGCTGGTGGGCGGGCTTGCCCGGCGCACGGACAGGGGCAGGCACACCACCCGCCATGTGGAGCTTTGGCCGTACGAGGGCGGCGCGGTACTCGATACCCCCGGCTTTTCGCTGCTGGAGCTTTCCGCGCTTGACCAGGAAACATTGAACGCGGCGTATCCGGAATTTTCCGGCGCGCCCTCAAAGTGCCGCTTTGCCGCCTGCTCGCACCGGACGGAACCGGGCTGCGCGGTGAAGGAGCTTTTACAAAACGGCACGCTCTCTCCCGGCCGCTACGCGCGCTATGTGGAGCTGTGTACGCAGTTTGAAGAATTGAGGAGAAACAGATATCATTAGGGGAAGGTGTCATTCATTGCTTTCCCAAGGAGGTTACACATGATAAAAATCGCTCCCTCCATACTCTCCGCTGATTTTGCGGATATGGGCAGGGCCGTGCGGAATTTGACCGCGCAGGGCGCGGACTGGATCCATTTTGACGTCATGGACGGCCACTTCGTGCCCAACCTGTCGTTCGGCCCCATGATGTGCGCGGCGGTCAGGAAGCATACGACGCTGCCGCTTGACGTACACCTGATGGTAGAGAGGCCCGGGGACTGGATCGACGGCTTTGTGGAAGCGGGGGCCGACTGCATCACGTTCCACGTGGAGGCGGAAACGCACATCCACCGCCAGCTCCAGCGCATCAGGGCCGCAAAAAAGACGGCGGGCCTTGTGCTAAACCCCGCGACGCCGGTATCGGTACTGGAAAGCGTGCTCGACGAGTGCGGCATGGTGCTTTTGATGAGCGTGAACCCCGGCTACGGCGGGCAAAAGTTCCTGCCGCTGGTGCTCAATAAAATCAGCGCCCTCAGGAAAATGGCGGAGAGCCGCGGCCTGAAACTCGATATCGAGGTGGACGGCGGCATCAACCCCGAAACCGCGCGGCAGTGCGTCGACGCGGGCGCCACGGTATTGGTGGCGGGCAATACGGTATTTACGGCGAACGACCCCGCGGGGATGATCGAACTCCTGCGCGGGGACGCATAAGGAGCAACCATGATTGACATCGCAATTATCGGCGCGGGGCCCGCGGGGCTGACCGCGGGGCTGTATGCCGCGCGCGGCGGCGCGGACGCCGTGCTGTTTGAAGAGGTGTTCGCGGGCGGGCAGGCCGCGAAAACCTGCCAGATCGACAATTACCCCGGCTTTGCGGACGGCATCGAGGGAAGCGAGCTGGGCATCCGCATGGAGCGGCAGGCGCTGCGGTTCGGGCTTTCCATACGGTACGACCCCGTATTGAAGCTGGACCTTCTGTACCCCGTGAAGCGCATCGAGACCTCCGGCGGTACCGTGGAGGCGAAAATTGTCATACTGTGTACGGGGGCGAACCCCAAGAAGCTGGGCCTGCCCGACGAGGAGCGGCTGACCGGAGCGGGCGTTTCCTACTGCGCCACCTGTGACGGCGCGTTTTTCCGCAACAAGGACGTGGCCGTTGTCGGCGGCGGGGACACCGCGCTGTCCGACGCGCTCTACCTCGCCCGCTTTGCGAACAAGGTCACGCTCATCCACCGCAGGAACGAGCTGCGCGGCTGCAACGCGCTGCAAAAGGCCGCGGAGGAGGAGCCCAAGATCGATCTGGCGCTGGAGCATGCCGTAACGGAGCTGCAGGGCGGGAAGTCGCTCGAAGGGCTGCGCATCAGGCATGTGAAAACCGGGGAGGAGCGCGCGATCCCAGCTTCCGGCGTGTTTGTGGCGGTGGGCATAGAGCCCCGCACGGATATCGTGCGCGGCATACTGCCGCTGACCGCGGGCGGATATATCCAGACGGATTCGTTCATGCGCACCGCCGTGGACGGCGTTTACGCCGCGGGCGACGTTCGGGATACCCCGTTACGTCAGGTGGTGACCGCCGTGGCGGACGGCGCGGTCGCCGCGACCACGGCTTTGGAATACCTTGCCGCCCCGCATCCCGCAAAATAAACTCCAGTTAAGGAGAAAAATATGGCAAAATTATTCGGAACCGACGGCATCCGCGGCATCGCGAACGGAAGCTTGAGCTGCGAGCTGGCCATGCGCATCGGCGCGGCCGGGGCGTACGTACTGACAAGCGAGGTCCACTCCCCCCGCATACTCATCGGCATGGATACAAGAAAATCCGGCGATATGCTGGCGAGCGCGCTGACCGCGGGCATCTGCTCCGTGGGCGGGGACGTCGTGCATGTGGGCGTCATCCCCACGCCGGGGTTAGCGTATCTTGTGCGCCTCTACGACGCGGACGCCGCCGTTGTGATCTCCGCCTCCCATAATTCCATGGAATACAACGGCATCAAATGGTTCGACGGGCGCGGCTTCAAGCTTTCCGACGCGCTGGAGGATGAAATAGAGGCCATTATCAAAGAAAACCGCCCCCTCCCCACCCCCACGGGCGCCGCTGTCGGCAGGGTGACGCGCGTGCGCCGCGCGATCGACGAATACCGCGAGTTTCTGGCGGGCACCGCGGACACAAGGCTCGACGGCATGCGCATCGTGCTCGATTGCGCGAACGGCGCGGCCTCCGAGATCGCCCGGCAGGTGTTCTGCGATTTGGGCGCGGAGGTCATGAGCTTTTCGGATGAACCCGACGGTTACAACATCAACGATCTGTGCGGCTCCACCCACCCCGAGCGCATGCAGCAGCTTGTATATGAGCTGGGTGCGGACGTGGGCCTTGCCTTCGACGGCGACGCGGACCGGCTCATTGCCACCGACGAGCGCGGCCGCATCGTGGACGGGGACCGCATATTGGGCATCTGCGCGCTCGACATGCACGCGCGCGGCGTACTGAAGGAGGAGACGCTCGTCATCACCGTCATGAGCAACCTCGGCCTCAAACGCCGCATGAAAGAGGCGGGCGTCCGCATAGAGGAGACTGCCGTGGGCGACCGGTACGTGCTGGAGCGGATGCTCGAAAAAGGATACAACCTGGGCGGCGAACAGTCCGGCCATATTATATTTACCGATCACCATACCACCGGCGACGGCATGCTTTCCGCGATACAGCTAATGAACGTATTAAAGCGCAGCGGCAAGCGCATGAGCGCCCTCGCCGCGGAAATCCCCATCTATCCGCAGGTGCTTGTGAACGTCCGCGTGGCGGAGGAGAAAAAGGCCGCCGCCATGAACGACGCGGAATTGAAGACGGCAATCGCCGCCCAGGAAAAGGAGCTTGGCGAGGACGGGCGCGTGCTGGTCCGCGCCTCCGGCACGGAGCCGCTCATCCGCATCATGCTCGAGGGCAGGGACGAGGATGAGATCCGGGACCGCGCCGTATCGCTTGCGCACATATTGGAAAAGAATCACGAAGGGAAGCTCAAAGCGTAATGCTCGATAAAAACCGTACGCGTATCGCATTGGGAGCGCTCGCCGCCGCCTACCCCAACCCCAGGCCGGAATTAAAATTCACCACGCCCTATGAGCTTTTGGTGGCGACCATGCTCAGCGCCCAGTGTACGGACAAGCAGGTGAACAAATGCACCGAAAAGCTCTTTGCCGTCTACAACACGGCGGAGCAGATGGCGAAGCTAAGCGAGGACGAGCTGTTCCCCTATATCAAAAGCTGCGGGCTGTACCTCACCAAGGGCAAAAATATCATCGCCGCGAGCAAGATCCTCGTGGAGCAGTATGGCGGTACGGTGCCGCCGGACAGGGACGCCTTAACGAAGCTCCCCGGCGTGGGCCGTAAGACCGCGAACGTGGTGGTGTCAAACGCGTTCCATATCCCGGCTATCGCGGTGGATACGCATGTGTTCCGCGTGGCCAACCGCATCGGTCTTGCCGAAGCGAAGGACGTTTTGAACACCGAAAAGCAGCTGATGGCCGCTATTCCCGAAGCCGATTGGGGCGACGCGCACCACTGGATCATATTCCACGGCCGCAGGGTATGCCACGCGCAGCGGCCGGACTGCGAGCACTGCTGCGTGAATATGGTGTGCGAGTTTTATCATAAGGCGAAGGAATAAGGACGCCACTTTTCTTTCCATGAAAGATCGGTTGTGCATACCCGCAGGTATGCACATCAATCCTTGGAAGATACCCGAATGTACCATTCGGGTGCAAGCAGCAAAAGAAAGCGTTAGGGATTCCCAAGGGACGTGTCCCTTGGGCGGAGGTTTGGAGGCAGAGCCTCCAATATTAGGGTATGGGGC
>DATMXR010000015.1:0-12987 GCA_035561315.1 Feifaniaceae bacterium | reverse complement strand
GTACTGGTGCTGCTGGGGCTTTTGTACAACCAGAACGTGGATAGAAAAGCGAAACAATCATCCGGCACACAGGATATGACAGCCTCACAGGAAGCATGATCCCCACGGCAGGAGGCTGTTGCACTTGGCTAAATTAAGCCTCCCTCTGATGAGGGAGGTGGCACGGCATAGCCGTACGCCCTCCGGCGGGATACGCCTGCGGGCACTGGGCATGCGGCCGTCGCGGAGGGAGAGAGAGTACATAGGTCATAGCATTTGTGGCGAAATGTTTGATTTTAAAAGGTCTCCCCCTCGGTCGGCTCCGCCGGCAGCTCCCTCATCAGAGGGAGCCAAATAACGCTTTTATGGTAATCAAAAAAATATGGGGTGCCGCGTTTTTCGTTGTGGCAGCCTCATCAAAAAAACCTATCCCTGCGCCGCGTCCAAAACCGCTTGTAACGCTTCATCGGTATTACCGCCCGCGCGCCATATCGCGAACCGGGAAACGCCTTTTTCTTTTACCGCCCGCATCCAGATCGTGAGCGTTTCGCCGTCCGCATACCATACTTCGTGCTGCGTTCCGTCCTCCGCCGTATAAGTAAAGTGTAAAGCGCCGCTCCCTTCGTCCCGCTCCGGCGGTATGCCCTGCGCGGTTCTAAGCGTTTCGGCCTCGCGCTCGGTCAGCTGCGCGGCCTCGCCGTCCTCGTCCCAGTCAAATCCGCCGGTGGAGAGCGCAAAGGAAAGGTTCAATAAATCCCGGCTTTCGTCCGCAAGGGCATTGAGGAACCGGATATCCGCCTTGGGGCCGGGGCCGCTGTGGGAGCCGTAGAGGTTGTAGCACATCAGCACATAATCCGGCCCTTCCGGGTACTTTGCCTTGCATAAGGCGGAGGGTTCGAGCACCACGCGGCACAACAGCCCCGCTTCCTGCGCGGCGTCATAGAGCCGCCCGAGAAACGCGGCGAACGGCTTCCAAAGCCCGGGCACTTTGCGCATCGCCTCATAGTCAAGCTCGATGCCGTCGCAGCGGAATTCCTGCGCAAGCGCGATCATCTCTTTTATATGCGCGTCCATGCGTTCTTCATCCGCGAACAGCCGCTCCAGAAGCGCCGTGTCCTTTAAGGAAAAGCCGCCGCCTTTTCGCGCGATATCGTTGACGAACGTCAGGTAAATATCCTGCGTGCCGCCAAACTGCTCCTGAATGAAAGCGAGCAGCGCCGCCGTCTCTTCCGGGACGTACAGGGAGCCGTCCGCGCGGAACAGCGCGGAAAATACGCTGACGCTTTTTAATTCCGGTGCAAGGAGCGAAAGCTCCGCGCTTACCCGCTCCGTGTCCCAATACGCCGCCCAGGCGGAAAGAGGCGGCTCCGTTTCAACCGGTTCCGGCGCGGGCACGGACTCCGTGGGCGCGGGGGAGGGTATGGGCGTGGGCGTAATCTCCGGCGCTGCTTCCTGCCCAACGCAGCCCAAAACCGGCATAATGAGGAGAATGCTGGAAATCAAAAAAGCTATGGTTTTGCGGCAACGGTTCGGCATAGGACCCCCTTGCTTAAAATACGTCGATAAACCAGTTGATGACGTCCTTCGTGATGCGGTCCGCGCCGGCAAAAAACGCCTCCCGCCCGCTCAGGCGGTTGGTGTAGAGCGTCTTCCCGGCGGGAGTTGTAATCAGGACATCTTCAAACACGCCGTCGTATACGTCGTCATACAGGTTGCGCTGGCTGAAGTTCCCGTGGGATACGGCGGCTTCCAGCTGTACCTGGCCGCCCTCTGCGGCGCTTACCTTTTGATCGAGTACGGGCGTACCGTTCACCGCCACACGGAGCGTATCCCCCGACAGCGCGACGCGCAGCTTATAGGAGCCGGAATCGCTGAGGTCCGTCTCGGGCCGGTATGCTTCGGCCCCGGCGGGGAGGGAGGACGGGCTGCCGGATAGCAGCGCGTCCTTGCGCGTTTGCGCCTTGGCTTTCGCCGCGGCGTCAGCGTCGCTCTGCAATATGGCGTTTTGCGCGGCAAGCAGGCTCTCCGCTTCATCCTCGGCCACGGTGCGCTCCGCCTCATGGAAGAATGCAAAGAGGTTCACGGAGGCAAGCTCCTTTACGGTGCCGCCGCTTCTTTCGCTTACCGTTAAAGTCCTGTCCTGTATGCCCGCATAGACGTAGGAGGAAAGGTCTTCCACCGCCCGGAGGTAGGCCCCCTGCGCGCCGTAGAGGTTGCCGTTCAACGTCGCTTCCAGCACAATATCCGTTTCGTCGACCGCGCGGTGCGCGATGCGCCCCGCGCCGGAAGGCAGGCTGGTAATCAGGATGCGGTTCTCCCGGAACTCCGCCGCGCCCGCCTTTACCTGCCACTCTTTTGCCTGTTCCGCGTCGCCGTACACGAACGCCATGGGTTCTTTCGTATCGTCCCACAGGCGCATCAGCAGGTGGTTCGTCTGCCAGTGGGCCTGCGGCTGCATGCGCGTCAGGTCGTAGACCGGCGTATCAAAATCGTTCACGCTGTCCCCCTCGCGGTTGAAGCAGAGCGTGAACAGTTCTTTCAAATGCGCCTCGTTCTCGGCGCTTGCGAGCTTGTGGGTGCCGTAGCCCTCCTTGGAGTTCGCGTGCATCAGGCTGTATGTCCGGGGCAGGTATGTAAGCTTCCCGGTATAGGTATCCTGCATGCTTGCGTAGTCCGCGCCGATGCGGGCGGCCATTTCCTCATAGCTTTCCTCCGGCACGCCGTCCTCGTCGCGGATAAAGTCCATCAGGTAATGGTCGTAATTCCGCCTTAGGTATTGGGAGATCAGAGAAAACTGTATGCTGTCGATATGGCCCACATAATTGTCGTACCGGTCGAACACGTTGATGTATTCCAGGCGGTAGCCGTTCGTGCCAAGCTCCCAGTAGGTGCTCTTTTTCAAAGCCAGCAGGTCGTCCGCGCTCAAAAACTTGTTGTCCCGTTTTTCAAGCTTGTCCGCGTAGGAAAACATCATGGCGCGGTAGTTGTACGCTTCGAGCACTTCCTGCGCGAATATGGCGGTGTCGCGGCGGCCGTCCTCAAACATCAGAAACAGCGCTTTTTCCGGAAGCGGCTTTTTTAGAACGTAATAATCGATGATATCCTGCTCGGTGACCGTCACATAGCCCGAGGCTTTCAAAGCGGAAATATGCGCGTGGAGCCGGTCCAGTTCGATGAGCGTATCCGAGCTGCCGTACCGCTCCACCCCAAAGTAGGAAAGCGCCACAAAGCCGGGCGCCGCGGTTTCGCTCATGGGGACGGACGCGGGCGGCTCATAGGCGTTGGTCTCTATAAACGCCTGGGCAAGCAAAAACGCGGCAAACAGCAGTATGACGCACTCAAATACCGTGCGTATCCGCTTGCGGCGGTCATGCTTTTTAAAATAATCCGCTGGCTGCCTCATGCGCTCAATTCCTTTTCCCGGCGTTTTTCCTTGCGGGTGTTTATGCGCCCAATCTTCTTTTCTTTGCGCTGCTGCGCCTTGACGTCCGCGGGCGTCATGCGGGTGCCCCAGGTGGATTTCCAGAACGTGAACCACGCGACGGGCATCTGCCACAGCAGCACGAACTCATAGTAGACGCAGAACAAAAAGCCGTAGAACCAGATGGAGCTTCTTCTGAAAAACAGCTGCGCGAAGCTCATCATCAGGGACATCAGCAGCAGTCCCATCAAAAACGTCAGCGGGAATATGCCGTAGGCGATGGGCACGTATATGAGGTTGTATACGACCACCACCGGGGCCAGTACCGGCGTCAGCAGGCCGATATAGAAGAACAGGGACATAAACGGCTCTTTTTTCCAGATAAAGCGGCCCGCGATGATGGATTCTCTTAACCATGACCGCTTCCAGCGCATCTGCTGCTTTAGGAGCGCCTGGTGCGTGTTGGGCACGATGGTGGCGCAGATGGCGGTATCCTGGTAGGCCGTACGGTGCTTGCGCAAAACAAAATTCGTCAGGCTCCTGTCGTCCCCGAACGTGGCGCGCTGGCCCAAAAACCGCTGGCCCAGCCATTCGTCCATGTGCTCCATGACGATGGATTTGCGGTAGCACGCCAAAGGCCCCGAAAGACAGGTGACGGCGTCAAAATACGATTCCGCCGCCTTCATGATGCGGAACGCGATATAATAGCGCACCGCCTGCATTTTGGTCACGCCGTTCGTGTACGTGTTCGCCACGTCCGTCCGGCCGGAAACGCCGCCCACCTTCGGGTCCCGGAAGGGCTGCACGAGGTTGCGTATGGCGTCGTGCGCCAAAAAACTGTCCGAATCCACAAACACGAGCAGGTCATGCGTCGCGTATTTCGCGCCCAGCGCCAGCGCCTCGCGCTTGCCGCGGTTGGTCCTCGGCTCTATATACTTGATGCGCTCGCGCGTCAGGTAGCGGGAGGATTCGTTATAGAGCGCGGTGAGCATGTTCAATATCACGGCCTGGGAGTTGTCCGTCGAGCAGTCGTTGACGACGATCACCTCCAGCTTGTCCACCGGGTAATCCTGGTCCACGCAGCAGCGTATGGTGCGCCCGATCCATTCCTCCTCGTTGAAGCAGGGGATGATGATGCTGACCCCCGGCGTGTAATCGGGATCGACCGGGGTGGGGCGGTAGAGCGCGCCGAAAAAATATCTGGAAAGCAAAAACACCGCCGCCATGATGCTGTACAGGTACAGTACTTTGTTGAAGCGGAAATAGAGCAGGCTTTCCGTGCGCATGAGCAGTATGACGAGGGACACAAAGAACAGCATGAACGCGGACATCGTAAGCGCCGAGCGGTCCTTGTGCCGTTCCACATACGATTCGAGCGGTTCTTTGAACTTCAGCCCGCAGCCGCACATGCCGTTCCCGTCCACGCGGCGGACAAAATCCGCCTTGAGCTTGACCCTTGATTCCATGCCTTCGGGCAGCACGCCGGGCGGGATCTGAAAGCGCAGCGTAACGGAAGACGCCGCCGAGAGCCGTTCGGCGTCGGCAGCGGAGGCGAACTCCACCAATATGCCGCTCTGGGAAATGTCCACGCAGGTCCCCTTCAGGCGGACGGCGCGGCTGCGGCTGTCCTTTATGACGGCAAGTACGGGAAAACGCGCCTCAAAGCGCAGGCCGGGCGCGTAGCCCGCCGTCGCCTTGTTGGACTTTTTGCCGGTATCCTTCAACCGCCTGTCGCCGGCTGCGCGGATGCCCTCGGGATCCGGCACATGCACAAACAGGCGCCGGTCTGCCTTGGGTTTGATGAAGATATCCTGTTTTGAAGCGGCTTTCTTCAATATCGAACTCCCTTATTCCGGTTTCGGCAGATAATTGCTCAGCTTATCGAGCTTGTAGCCCATGGCGGTGAGCTTTTCGATGATTTCGGGCAGCGCGTCGGCGCTGCTGGAATTGTCCGTTAAATGCAGCACCACCATTTCCCCGCGCCCGGCGTTCTCTATGGTATATTTGATCACTTCCCTGGCGGAACGCTCGTAATCCTGCGTGCTGATGTTGCTTAAAAGCGAGTATTCCATCCCGCAGGCCAATACGGCGTTGGTGGTGGGCGTGTCGTAGGTGAGTGTAGGCGGCCTGAAATACGGCTCCGGCGCGCGGCCGATCGCCTCCGCCACCACCTGCTGGCATTTTACGACATCCTCCTGCAGCTCGTCCGCCGTGAGGGTGTTGATGATGGAATGCGTGTACGTATGGTTCGCTACGTCGTGGCCCTCCTCCGAAATCGCGCGCGCAAGGTTGGGGTTGTTGACGACGCCCGCGCCCCTTAAAAAGAAGCTGGCCTTCACGCCGTATTGTTCGAGCGTATCCAATATCCTCGTGATCTGCTTGTCCCCGCCCCAGTCGTCGAACGTCAGGAACATCACCTTTTCCTTGACCGGGATGCGGCTAAGGCTGCGGCCCCGGATGGAGACGTCCGGGTCGTAATCCCTGTTGATTTTGATCTCGTCCCAGCCCTCTATTTCCCGGAGCGCTTTCACCTCATATTGGCCGGCGCACAGCTCCGCAAGCGGCATAAAACCGTAGCCGGTATCGAACACCATGGCGGCGATTCCCTTCACGATCTCGTCAAGGTCGCGGTATTCGTCCATATGCAGCGTGATGATGTCCCCGCGGTGGAAGCCCCGGGAGAAATAGCCGAGCACCTCTTCCGCGGTCTTTTCGCCCTGTACGGGCGGATATTTGTTGTAAAGGACGGGGGTCAGCCCCACGGCCGCGCACGCCTTACCGAGGGACTCGTCCACATCCCCGTACGGCGGGCGGTACAGCGCGGGTGTCTTGCCCGTCGCTTTTTCGATGGCGGAGGCGCTGGTATAAAGGGACTTGCAGGCCTCCTCAAAGGACGCTTGGTTGAGGCTCTTTTCAAAAAAGCCGCCGCTTTCCACATCGTGCCCCGCCAGAGCGATGGACTTTATCAGCGCCTTGCGCGCCGCGGCGTCCTCGCCGGTGACAAAGAACGTCGCCTTCGCGTCAAGTTCCGCAAGCGTCTGCAACAGGCTTTTTACCTGTTCGTCGCCGCCCAGGGACTGGAACGTGAGGGAGACCGCTTTTTGCGTGGTGGCCGCGTTTTTGACGACGCTTGCGGGCACGGTATCGGGCGCGTCGGCAAGCGTAAACGCCCTGAATAAATCCGCGTCGGCCTCTTTTTGCAGCTCCTCCGGCTGCAAAAACGCGTAGCCGTCCTCCCTGTATGCGCCCAGCAGCCAGTCGAGCAGGAGCAGCATGCGCGCGTCCCTGTCCTCGGGCAGTTCGATATCGGAAGGCGCAGCGGGGGCGGAAGGCGCGGGGTCGTTCGCGGCCTCGTCCACTTCCTCGTCCTGGTACGCGTAGAGCTCGTCCTCTGTCAGCTGCCCCACCTTGAACGCGAGTATGGAGCCGTAATCGGTAAACGAGGCGAACGTGCGCGCCTGGTCCTCCGAGGCAAAGCTCATGTGGTTCAGATAGCGCGTGGGGCGCAGGGCGTAGCTTAGCCCGCAGGCCTTCGCCGTAGCAAGCACGGAAGGCGTATAGGTTGCGCCGCCCGCCGCAAACAGGACGGGAGCGGCCTTGCCGGAGGCTTCCGCCAGAATGTTCTGCGCGTGGTAGAGCTTGCGCGCCGCGTCCTCGGGCGGCAGATCGGACAGATCCTCCCCGCCGCTCAATACATAGTTGCCAAGCTCATGCCCGGCCGCGGAGATCTCCTTCGCGATATCGGGCTGCTCCGCCACGGAAATGCCGGGCAGGAAGAATGTCGCCCGTACGCCGTATTTATCTAAAAGCGTGAGCAGCTCTTTTGTAGAGTCCCTTCCCGGCGCGCCGAAAAACACGAGCGATATGGATTTACTGAGCGTGGGCACGGAGCTTAATACGGGGACCCCTTCGGTAAACGCGGCCGCCCGGGCGACGATGCCCGCGAGCACGTCCTCCTGCTCCGGCTGCCGCGCCGGACTTTTGGCGCACGCAACAACGCCCGTAAGCAGCACGCATACGAGCGCAAGCGAAAGTCTCCTCAAATGGATGCGATGTCCCATGCGGGCACCCCCGTGTCCTTCGTGATTGGAACGCTCAGAGCCGCCAGTAGCAGAAGCCCTTTTCCTCGAGCGCGTGCTTGTCGAGCACGCTTTTGACGTCTATGATGATGCATTCCCCGCGCGGATGCCCGTTGAACATCCTGTCGATCTGCTCCGCGCTCAGGCGGACAAACTCCTCATGCGCCACGGCGAACACCACGCAGTCCATATCGCGGATCTCGCTCAGCGGAACAAGGGCCACGCTGTATTCGCGCTCGATTTCCGCGGCGTCCACCCGCGGGTCGCTGACCGCGGGCTCTATGCCGTAATCCCTGAGGTGCGCGATCATGTCCATGACCCGGGAATTGCGCGCGTCCGAGCAGTTTTCCTTAAACGCCACGCCCAGCACGCCGACCTTCGCCTGGCGCACCTGCTTGTTGGCGAGTACGAGGTTTTTGATGACGGTATCGGCCAGGAATTTTCCCATGCCGTCGTTGACCTTGCGGCCGGACAGTATGATCTGGCTGTGGTAGCCGAGCCGCTCCGCCTCGTATACAAAATAGTACGGGTCCACGCCGATGCAGTGCCCGCCCACAAGCCCGGGCGAAAACCCGAGCGCGTTCCACTTCGTGTTCATGGCGTCGAGCACGTCCATCGTATCCACGTCCATGCGATCGAGCACCATGGCAAGCTCGTTCATGAACGCGATATTGATATCGCGCTGGCTGTTCTCCGCGACCTTTGCGGCTTCCGCCACTTTTATGGAGGGCGCCAGATGCACGCCCGCCTCGATGATGAGCTCGTACACGCTTGCGATCAGCTGCAGCGCTTCGCCGTCCACGCCGGACACGATGCGCCTGGTGTTTTCCAGGCGGTGCAGTTTGTCCCCCGGGTTCATGCGCTCCGGCGAATAGCCCGCCTTGAAATCCGGCCCGCAAACGAGGCCGCTTTCCCGCTCCAGTATGGGGATGCAGACGTCCTCCGTCACGCCGGGGTATACGGTGGACTCATACACCACCACGCTGCCCGGCCTCAATGCGCGGCCCACCGTTTCGCTCGCGCGGATCAGCGGGCAAAGATCCGGCGTTTTATCCGGGTTGACGGGCGTGGGGACGGCTATGGTGAAGAATTTCGCCCGCTTCAGCTCCTCCGCGTCCGATGTGAACAGGATTGAAGAAGAGCTTATGGCGTCGTCCCCCAACTCCCGCGTCGGGTCTTTGCCGCTCCTGCAGAGCGCGATTTTCTGCGCGTTGACGTCGAAGCCGAGGACGGAAAGTTTTTTGGAGAACGCGTGCGCCAAGGGCAGGCCGACGTAGCCAAGCCCCACTACGGCCAGCTTTTCCTCATGACGGAGCAATTCGGACAATAAATTCTGCATAAACACTCCAAAAGTATGGATACATGATACATTGCGTCCGGCCCGCCGCGCGCGGTATGCAATATATATCGAATAATTCATACCCATCATAACGGATTCGACACATTCCGTCATTGAAATTTTTATGGCAGAACCTACTAATATGTGGAATTATCATATGCCGCAAAGCGCATAAAGATTTACAAACCGGGCAAAGCGTGGTATGATGCGCTCAGCAAGAAACCGTCCGTACGGCGCCGTATCAAGGGAGTTTTTTTATGAAAGCATGCGTTCAAATACGAGGTCTGACAGTCGGGGAAGGGCTGCCGAAAATCATAGTCCCCGTCCTGGCGGAAACGATGGAGGAGCTGCTCCTGCAGGCGGCGGCGCTCAAAAACGAGCCCGCGGACGCCGTGGAGTGGCGCGCGGACAAATTCGGCGCGGTATTGGACGAAGCCGCCGCGGTACGCGCCTTAAAAGCGCTGCGGGAGACAATAGGCGATATGCCGCTTCTGTTCACCCTGCGCACAAAAAGCGAGGGCGGCTCGTTTGACGCCCCGCGGGAGGAGTACCTGCGCCTGAACATCCTTGCCGCCGCAAGCGGGCTTGCGGACATAATCGACGTGGAGTTTGGGGCGGGGGACGCCGCTAAAGTACGGCACATCCGGGAACTTCAGGCGCGCGGCGTCCGGGTGGCGGCTTCCAGCCACGATTTTCACCGGACGCCGCCCAAAGAAGAAATCGTTGCGCGTTTGTGCGCCATGCAGCGCGCGGGGGCGGATCTTGTAAAAATCGCCGTCATGCCCGGGAACGAACGGGACGTATTGACGCTGCTCTTGGCGGCGGAGGAGTTTACAAGGGCATATAAGGACCGGCCGCTCATCGCCGTTTCCATGGGCGCTTTGGGCGCCGTGAGCCGGGTTTGCGGCAATTTGTCCGGCTCGGATATGACGTTCGGGGCGGCGGGCGCCCTTTCCGCGCCCGGCCAGCTTCCGGCAAAAACGCTTCGGGACATGCTCGATTCTCTTAACTGGGCCCGGTGAACCTCCGCGCAATATGATCTCTTTCCGCATAGTATGGAGTAACCGCGGAGGATATCATATGAGCTGGAAATCAAAGACGACCCCGCTGGAAGGAGCAACATCCGACCAGATCAAGCTTATGCACACCGTCCGCCGGTTTTGGCTGGACCAAGTGTTGTGGACGCGCGCGCTGCTAATAAGCGACGCATTTTCCCTGCCGGACAAGGAGGCCGTAACGCGGCGGCTGTACCGGAATCCGGAAGACTTTTACGCACTCTTCTCCGCCCTGTATGGCGAGCGTACGGCAGGGCAGCTCCAGGACCTGCTCAAAAAGCAGCTCGATGGCGCCGCGGCCCTCATCGAAGCGGTATGCGGCGGGGACTCCGCCGGGACAGCCGGGGTCCGGCAAGGCTGGTACGCAAACGCGGAAAGCCTTTCCATATTCCTGCGGAGCATCAACGAGGCCTGGACCGGCGCGCTATGGCAGGCGCTGCTGGAGGAACAGGTCGAGATGACGGAGGAGCAGGCGGTATTCGTGCTTTCCGGCAACAACGCCGAAGGAATTGCGCGTTTTGAAGGACTGCTGGAGCTTTCCGATACGATGGCGGATGAAATGGCAAGCGGTTTGATACGCCAATTCCGCCTGTAAGGTACATCGATCAGGGACGGTGGTTCGCCGCCCCTGATTTTTTATTTCCCGTTGCTTTCACCCCATAAGGAGAGCGCGAGCGCACGCACCTTGTCGGCGTCCGTCACATAATAGCTGCGGCGCTCTATTGTCTTGCACCGGCCGGGCAGCGTCACAAACTCCACCCCGTCCAGGTTGAGGTCGCTCAATACTTCCGCAAGCACAAGCATCTGGCCGATTCCGACGTTGGTATGGACATAGGAATTGAGCGCCGTCCACAGCCGGGGCACGGTTTGTATGGGGTTCATGGATTTCACGCGGGAAGCGAACGCGCGGATAAACGTCTGCTGCCGTTTGACGCGCGCGATATCGCTGCCGCCCGTGATGCCGTGGCGCATGCGCACAAAGCTCTGCGCCTGCTCGCCCTTGAGCAGCACGGTGTCGCCTTTTTTGCCGAAGCCCGGCATATCGTAGGAGAGTGTTACGGGCACGCCGCCCACGGCGTCCGCAAACTTCGCGATACCGTCCATATCGATGCTGGCGTAATAGTTCAGGTGGAAATCGCCGCTCAACCCGTTGAACAGCAGCTTTTCAAGCGAGTAGATCAGATTCTCGTGCCCGTACTCCTCCGGCCCTCCGCCGAAATTGAAAGCGGAGTTGATTTTGTTGTACTGCGTGCTTTGTACCCTTCCGTTGTCGTCCAGGCGGCGGACAAACGCGCGCGTATCGCGCGGGACGCTCAGCACCGTGCAGGAGGGGATGTCGGGGTCTATCACAAGTATCGCTATGGTATCGCTGCGGTAGCCGCGGCCTCTTTCTTCGCGCTCCTCGTTGCTGTCTATGCCCATCAGCACGATGTTGATCGTATCCTCGCCCAAAAGCCGCCCGGAATCGGCGGACTGCGCGGCGGCGTCCACCGTTTCCGGCTCCGCCTCCGCCGTTTGCGGCGCGGGCTGTTCTATGATGCCCGGCCCGGAAAAAAGGGCAAAGGCCAGGCAAAGAAAAAGAATAAAATAGCGGCTCGGCCGCCGGGCGTTTGATGTATTCATGCGATCGCCACCTCCGGAGTATTTGTTCCGGGGCGAGAGAGATATCCCAACCCGAAACAGGAGTAGTTTGTGTTCATTGCATGAAAAACATGTTCCGCATACCCGGCCATATACATGAATACACATTAAAAAAATGGTTTCATAAGCACCGTATGCCAATACGCACGATATGGACAGCGCTTTTTAAAGGCGTCCCATGCGCGGTCCGCCGTGTGCCGGATGTGGGCGAGCTTACACGCATTCGTTATTGAACATTTTTAAAAAAGAATGCGGATGAAGCGCGCGGCCCGTTACTCCGGCGGCGGCAGGACGCATGCTGCCGTTTGTGCATTGGCTGTACAGGCGCTTAAGCGGAAAGGCATAGGGAGAGCGTATGGAGGCAAACCGGGAAAACAACCGCGTCGTCATTTCGGGCTTTGTGCAGGAGGAGCCCTGCTTCAGCCACTGCCTGTACGGGGAGGCGTTCTATACGTTCCCGCTGGTGGTGCCGCGCCTTTCCGGCACGGAGGACGTGCTTCCGGTCACCGCGGGGGAACGCCTGCTGCATATGCTTCCCGAGGCCGGGCAGCCGCTGCAGGTGACGGGGCAGCTTCGCTCCTACAACATGCAGTGCGAGGGCAGCAACCGCCTGGTGCTCACGGTATTCGCGCGAAGCGTATTGGAAAAGCCGGAGGAAGCGCCGTTTGTCAATGAAATATGTCTCACCGGGTTTATCTGCAAACCGCCCGTGTACCGAACCACGCCGTTTTCCCGCGAGATCGCGGACATCCTTTTGGCGGTCAACCGCCCGTACCACAAATCGGACTATCTTCCCGTCATCGCCTGGGGGAGAAACGCACGGTACGTGAGCGCCCTGAGCGTGGGCGACAGGCTGTGCGTGACCGGCCGCGTGCAAAGCCGCGCCTACCAAAAGGCCATGCCCGACGGCTCCATGGTCACCCGCGTCACGTACGAGGTGAGCGCTTCCACGGTGGAGTGCGAGAAGGAACAGTAAAGGTATCGCCGCCCGTGGCGGCGATAAATTTTGCGGGGGCTTTGCTTCCCGGGGTCCCCTTTTACCGTCTGGCGTGAGCCTGAACCTGCACAGAAAACCGGGGACTTTTTCATCCCCGGTTCTTTCGCTTGTGCTTTATGATTCCTGATATTGTGCAAATTGCTTGATATACTCCTTTCCCCATTCAAACAGGCAATCCAATGTTGGCTCAAGCTTATGGCCCAAGTCTGTTAAGGAGTATTCGACTTTGGGCGGTATTTGGGTATACACCTCACGATGTATAAGACCGAACCGTTCCAATTGTTTGAGCTGCTTTGTCAGCGTGGCATGGGTCATGCCCTCAAACATGCGCAATAATTCATTAAAACGCACAGGCTGGTCTTTCAGCAGGTAAATGATCAACAAGCTCCATTTACTTGCGAGAACGCGCTGCGCCGTTGTGATAGGGCAATTATCAATAATATCCTTTGACAGCTGCATAATGTCCTCCTGGAATA
>DATMXR010000014.1:0-2415 GCA_035561315.1 Feifaniaceae bacterium | reverse complement strand
CAGGTAATAGGACGGAATCGCGCCCAGCGCGCGCAAAAAGTTCGGGTTCCATTCATCGTCCGGCACATTCGGGGCGGTATAACTTCCCGGCCTGCCGATCAGCTCCGGAAGCTTTTCTTCGCCGTCCACGGTGATTCCTGTGACCCAATTCAGGTGGTTCAGGCCCGCAAACTCGCAGGATACCCGGCTTTCATCCACGCCGTACTTGCCGCACACCCATTTGACCATGCCGATGGGGGAGTTGCACAGGCCGATTGCCCTGATATCCGTATAGCTGTTCACCGCCTGCGTGACCATGCCGGACGGATTGGTGAAATTTAAGAGCCAGGCGTCCGGGCAGAGCTGCCGCATATCCTCCGCGATGTCCAGCATCACGGGTATGGTGCGCAGGGCTTTCATCATGCCGCCCGGGCCCGTGGTTTCCTGCCCGATCATGCCGTATTTGAGCGGGATGGATTCGTCCAGCGCCCGCGCCTTCAAAAGCCCAACGCGCAGCTGCGTGGAAACGAAATCGGCGCCATACAGCGCTTCCTCGCGTGAAAACGTCAAATCCACCCGCATGGGCAGCCCGGATTTTTCCGCCATGCGTTGGATCAGTCCGCCCACGGCCTCCAGCTTGCGTTCCCCTTCCGGGATGTCCGCGAGGACGAGGGTTTCTACCGGGAACCGCTCATAATTTTGCAGCAGCCCCTCCATCAGCTCCGGCGTATAGGTGGAGCCGCCGCCGATCACCGCCAGTTTCAACCCTTTTGCCATCTCTCACTCACTCCTTATTTTAAGCGCCTCGCGCAGCGTTTCATAAACGCCCGTCTCCACCGCGCGGCCGCCCGCCTGCATCGCCATCAGCAGCGCGCCCGCCACCGGCTGCGCCGTCAATACCCGCAGGCAACACTTCGGCGCGGCCTGCTCCGCCGCTTCGCGGATGTAGGGGAGTATGAACCGGCTGTCCCCCCGCGAGAGTATGCTGCCCGCCATGACAAGATCAAACTGCTCCCGCTGCATGTCGAGCCGCCGGATGACCGCCGCCGCGGCCAGGCCAAGTTCCTCACCCTGCGCGCGGAGTATGCCCCGGGCGACCGCGTCCTTAGGCGCCGTTTCAAACAGCAGGGGCACCAGGTGCGGGGGAACGTCCCGCCCGTTGTTTAAGAAATCGTCCCGCATGGCCTCCACGGTGGGATACCCGAGGGTTTGGAGCATCGCGCCGGTCAGCAGGGTTTGCTCTCCTCTGCCGTCCCATGCGCGGATGACGCTGCGAAACGCCTCCACGGATAGCTCGCTGCCGCCGAAATCCCCGAACGCGTACCCAAAACCGCCGCACTGGTAGCCGTCGCCGTTTTTGTTGACGCCGTAGCAGTTCGTGCCCGTGCCGCAGATAAGCACCACCCCGTACTGTCGGCGCGTGCCCGCCCAAAGCGCGATGACGGTATCGCACACGACCTCCCAGCTCCGGAATTGCAGCGTTTCAAGCATCGGCCGCAGTATGGAAAGATCGGCCTCCCTGTCCGCGCCCGCCAGCCCGAAAACGGCGTATTCGATATCCTTCCGGTCCAACCCGGCGTTTGCAAGCGCGCCGTTCACCGCCGCGCGGATGTTTGTGCGCGCCAGGTCTTCATTAATCTGATGGTTGCCGCAGCCGCTCAGCGCGGTGGCCTTGAGCCGCCCCCGCTCGTCACAGATGGCGCACAGCGTCTTGGTGCCGCCGCCGTCCACGCCCAAATAATACATGTCTTACGCTCCTGCGGCGCGGGGATATCCGGCTCCCCGCGCGTGAAAATGGCCGATGGGACAGCGCTGGCCGAAATCCGCTTTTTTGCGCCTGGGCTTCGCCATCCGTATCATCGGGTTCATCCCTCTCCCCGGGTCTATAAGATCGGTCCTGAGTCTTATATTTGATATGTATCATAAAAATACGGCCAAGTAAACGGAAAGAAAGGAAATACCTCCTGCGCATGATTGCAGCAGGAGGTATATAGCCGGGAAAACGGGATTGGGACGCCGGGCGTAGGCGCCAAATCCCGAACAGGAAGCGAGGACGTCAATCCTTCACAGGTTCCCTTGCGACGCATCCGCCGTCCCCATGCGCGCGCTTTTTCACGATTGCGCCAAGGTATGCGGCGAGTTTCTGCGCGCGTTCTTTTTCTAAAATACTGCGGACATAAAGCGGGTCCAACCCTTCCAGCCTGCAGCAGGTATCCAGCTCACCGGCGGTCCGCAACGCGTCCGCCAGCAGATATTCTTGATAAAACATAGGAATTTACCTGTATCCTCTTCTTCATACTTGTGGGTTTTTGCAACATGCCGCCCCACGGGCATACTTGTGCCCATAGCGGTAAGAACAAAGCAAATGCTACTCATTGCATTTCCTTTCAAAACAATTTCAGTTTTCATAAAACGCTCCTTTCCTATGGCTGCTTC
>DATMXR010000013.1:0-2242 GCA_035561315.1 Feifaniaceae bacterium | reverse complement strand
GGTCCGGCGTGAGCTTTACGGCCCGCTCGCCTTCTTCAATTATAACATCCAGCAGCGAAAGCGCGTCCGTTCCGCTTGCGGCAGCTGCGCGCGCGGCGTCCGCGATCATGCGGGCAACGGTGAGTATGGTGCCTTCCTTGGGTTTCATAACGGCCTTGTAAGCGGCCTCGGAACCTATGGCGAGCGCTTCCGCAAACTGCGCCGCATCCATTTCCTTAGCCCCTTTGAGCGAACGCGCAAAGCCGCGGAACAGCTGGGAAAGGATCACGCCGGAGTTCCCGCGCGCGCCCTTGAGCGCACCTAAGCTCAGCGCATCCGCAACGCAGGTCACAGTGGAACAATCCGCGGAGCGTATCTCCTTGATGGCGCTCTGCATGGTCATGGTCATGTTGGTGCCGGTATCGCCGTCCGGTACGGGAAATACGTTGAGCGAGTCGATCAGCGCGCGGTTTTTTTCAAGCAGCGCCGCCCCCGTCACAAGCATTTCCTTGAGTTGTTCGCCTTTGATTATATTACCATCCAAATCATTATCCTCCCACTTGCACGCCAAACAGATGCGGCAGTCAAAACCCCGCAGCGCATCCGGCGCGCATACCCGCTATACGCGGATCCCCTCCACAAAGATATTGACGTTGCGCACGGTCAGGCCCGTCATCTCCTGTACGCGGTAGCGTATATTGTCCCGCGCGTTGACCGCCACGGCGGACAGGGACACGCCGTATTCCACCGTAACATACAAGTCGATATCCACTTCGCCCGGTCCTATTGTCGTTACCTTGATGCCGCGCTTGAGATTGTCCTTTTTGATCAGCTCGATGATGGAATCCGAAGCGTTTTTCGCTTTCATGCCGACGATGCCGTAGTTTTCGCCCGCGGCATACCCCGCGATACTGGCGACAAGATCCTCGGAAAGTATGATTTTCCCCAGCTCGTTTCTGGTCTCAACAGCCATACCGTTCCCTCCTTCTCATAAAGCGTATGCGTCCGGCCCCCGGCCGGACAAAGTCACAGACTGACCCATAGTGTGTAACCATTTTACCGCAACACCGCATTTCTAGCAACCATTCAATTTTTCCACACCCCCATCGAGCGGCTTTTTATTCAGTATGGTACAATCATGCATATGGACGGCGAAAAGCGATATTACACTTATATCCTGCGCTGCAGCGACGGCACGCTATACACGGGCTACGCCGCCGACCCTATGCTGCGCGCGCAGGCGCACAACGCGGGAAAGGGCGCGAAATACACCCGGGCGCGCCTGCCCGTAACGCTCGTCTATACGGAATGCTTTTGTTCGCGCGGCGCCGCGCAGCGGCGGGAGGCGCAAATAAAGCAGCTTTCGCGCGCGCAAAAGCTGCTTTTGGTGGAACAGCACCGGGAACCTCCGGGCGGGGATTAATCTGCATCCGCTTCAGGGGAAGACTCAGTCTCCGGCTCTTCGCCCCCCTCGGTGTCCGCCGTTCCATTGGGATCGGGCGTGGCTTTTAACAGCTCCGCGCCCTTTTCCAAAAGCTCGGCGGTATCGCCCTTGATGCCGGACTCGGTCAAAAAATCATCGGCGGACTTTGTCATATCCTCCCAGCCGTTCTTGATCTTAGCCAGTATTCCCGACGCGGGAAAATCCAGCCCATGCTCTTTTTCCAAGTACGAAAGCCCCAGCAGGATAACGAGCGCTATGATAAACAGCGTAAGGAGTCCCTTTAACAGTTTTTTCAAAGCTATTCTCCTATCCCGTACGCGCCGGACAGATACGGCGCGAGCTCTTCTTCCGGTAAAGCGAACGTGGGCGCGCCCGCCTCGTATGTCGTGATCTCATAAGGCCTGTACAGCAGTACGATGCCGCCGTTCTCAATATAAAACGGCTGGTCGTCCCCCACGGGAGGAATTTCGCACAGGAGCGTCAGGTTTTTCCTTTTTGCGATATCGGTCACGAGATCGGGAATCAACCCCTTCCAGCCGGTATCCTCCTTGGAAAAGAAATCCGAAAGCTTGCAGCTCTCCCCCGTCCTTAAATCCAGCGTGACCGGAACGAGCGCGTTCGCCGTGCCGCCGTCCGCGCCCACCACCTCCACCACGCAGGAAAGCAGGTCCTTTGAGTTGTAGGTGATGTTCACGACATATTCCGCCGTGGGGGAAATGCCTTCCTTTACCAGCGCGCGCGGAATCTGCGCGCGCATCATGGAGCCGATCTCCACCGCGCTCTGCAGCGTAAAAAGTTCGTCCGGCATGGCTGCTGTCT
>DATMXR010000012.1:0-7112 GCA_035561315.1 Feifaniaceae bacterium | reverse complement strand
TCCTAAGGGGTGTTACGCCCCTTAGGCGGGGTATGGGGCAGAGCCCCATATTCATCCTAATCCTCCAGCACCCGGCCGTCCGTGGAAATCGTCACGACAGACCACGGGATGAACTTGCCGCTTTTTTGCAGCGCCTGTTTCACGGCGTATTCGATGCCGCCGCAGCAGGGCACCTCCATACGCACGACCTTCACGCTTTTGATGTCGTTGCGGGCGAGGATCTCGGTCAGCTTTTCCGAATAATCGCCCTCGTCCAGCTTGGGGCAGCCGATGATGGTGACATGGTTCTTCATGAAATCCTTATGGAAGCTTGCGTAAGCGTAGGCCGCGCAGTCCGCGCTCACCAGCAGGTGCGCGTTTTTAAAATACGGCGCGTTGACGGGTACGAGCTTGATCTGTACCGGCCACTGCGCAAGCTGGCTGATTGGCGGCGCGCTTTCCTCAATTGGGGCGCGGGCGGATTGCTCCTTGCGCACAATGGCTTTTGCCATAGTGCCGGGGCAGCCGCTAAAAGGCTTTTGCTGCGGCTGCGCCGCCTGCTTCTGCGCCTGCGCGGCTTCCACGGCGGCCTCGTCGTAGGCCGCGGCTTCACGCTTTTCGAACGCGATAGCGCCGGTGGGGCATACGGGCAGGCAGTTGCCCAGGCCGTCGCAGTAATCGTCCCGCAGCAGTCTGGCTTTGCCGTCAACGAGCGCGATTGCGCCTTCGTGGCAGGCTTCTGCGCACAGGCCGCAGCCGTTGCAAAGCCCTTCGTCTATTTTGATGATGGTGCGTATCATGTTCATACCTCCAAAGCGGGTCACAGTCTTCTTATAGGTTAAGCATACAGGATTGGCATGATATATTCCGTTGTTTTAACAACAAAAAAATACGCACCCGTGTTTTGTACGGATGCGTCAGGCCATCGATAAAGTCCGTTGGACTTTGCCGATGGCCTGAACAGCAAAGGCGGGGATTGCCCCCGCCTCTGCTGCTTTTATGCTGTTTTTGATTTATTTCTTTGAAAGAGCGTCGGCCACAGCGGCTTTGATCGCTTCGCTGGTAACGGTCGCGCCGGATACCGCATCGACCTCGGTGGACTGTGCGGCGACGATGGCTGCCGGTATCTGTTCAAGCGCCTTATCGGCAATGCCTTCCGTCTCGCTTTGGGAGACGACCTCAACGGACGCGATCTTGTCTGCGTCCATCTTCACATGCACGACAAGCTTGCCGCCGATGCCGCTGCCTTCGCCAACGAGCACCCCTTCGGGCGCGGCGCTCTGCTGCTTGTTGTCCGCTACGGGCACGGCGGGCGTCTTGCCTTCCATTACGGACCTGGCGGAAATATCCTGCTTTGCCGCCGCCGCGTTTGTGCCCGCTTCACGGCCGGAGAAGATGCACTCCGAAAGGTTGCCGCCGCCGTTGTAGATATCCGCGTAATAGGAGCCAAGCTCACCGGCGCTGTACAGGTGCGGGATGGCGTTGCCGTCCACGTCCAGTACCTCCGCGTGCTCATTGCGCTTGGGGCCGCCCTGCGTGTTGGTAAACGACGGGGAAAGCTCCATCGCATAGTACGGGCCCGCGGCAATGGGCTTCATTGTCGCCGGATCGCGGCGGAAAATGATATCCTCCCCGTTTTTGCAGAAGCTGTTGTATTGCTCCACCTGGGCTTTCAGCGCGGCGGGATCCACGCTGATCTTTGCGGCAAGCTCCTCGATGGTTTCCGCCTGCACAAAGTAACCCTTGGCAAGCTCCTCGGAGTTATCCGCGCTCCAGCTTCCGTAGATGGGGCCGGAAAGGCGCGCGGCCTCGTCGAATATCATGTAAGCGGGTTGGGGAATGGGCATGGAGATCCATGTACCGTGGTTATCGATATGGCCATGACGCGGCGATTCCGCTTCATTGACAAAGCGCGTGCCGTCCGAGCCGATGAAGAAGGCGCTGTTGCTGCCAAAGAAACCGGTGATGTTGCCGGTGGCGCTGGGCCACTGCACGCCGTAACCGAAGGCAATATCCATATTCGGGTCTTTAAAGTTTACGTCCGGGCCGGACAGCGCGCTCATATGCCACAGGTCCGCACCCACGCGCATGGCCATCTTGATGCCGTCACCGGTATTGTATACGGCTCCTTTGGAGTAGCAGTACTGCATCTGCGTATAGTTTTCCACCATGTCCTCGTTGTTTTCAAAGCCGCCGCAGGCAAGCACGACGCCGTTCTTTGCGCGTACGCTGAGCGTCTTGCCGCCGCGCTCCACTTTGACGCCGTGAATGATTTTCGTGGCGGGGTCCTGAATCAGCTCCGTGCCGGGCGATTCAAACCAGATATCGATATTGTCGCCGCGCTTATCGACGTTTTCCTGCAACAATTGCCAGAAGCGTGACGTCCACATTTTCCCTTCAATGATTACGGTGCTGATACCGTCGCTGCCGGGCAGCTCGGGATATTCAATCAGCGGAACGTCCGTAAGGGAGGCTGCGCCCATGCCGGTAAGCCAATCTCTGTTTTGCATGGAGCCATCCACGATGGTTTCAATGATCGTATCGGTCTGGTTGTCATAGCCGCCGCGCATTGCTTTAAAGTAAGTGATGGCCTTTTCACGGTCGGTCGGCGCAAGTATGATCTGCGCCGCATATTTGGAATTGCCGCCTTCCTTGCCCATGGGCGCTTTTTCCAGCATCAATACCTTCGCGCCCGCATCCGCGGCCGTAATGCTGGCAACCGCGCCGGCGGCGCCGTACCCAACGACCACGACGTCATATTCCCCATCCCAGTTGATCGTGTCTTCAAACGCTGCGGGGGCCGCTGCAGGCGCTTGGGTTGCTTCCGGCGACACATCGGGTGCAGCCTGAGGTACCGTGGGAGAACAGCCTGCAACCATGAGTATGGTCAGCAGCAGGCACACAAACGGGCGGATTGAATTTCGCATGAGAGTATTGCTCCTTATGGTTATTTTTCATTCCCATATAGAGGGGATGATTGCATCATGAAAGCCACTTTGCCTGTTAATTATCAAACTATTCATGTACGGTGTCAAGTATAAGTTCTGAAAAGTAAAAAAGGACCGTCTTGGTTGGCGGGTGGTTTATCCGGCAGCTTTTCCCTGCCGGCTATGGGCCGTACATACGCGTTATGCAACAAAAGAAATACAGGCCGTCACCAGCCGTTTGTCATTTCTGGAGCCGAACGCGAGGAATCTGACTCTCTCGATAAACCCGATATAGGCGCTTTAAGGCCCTTCGCTTCGCCCTGGATGGCGGTAAAAGATGAGTTGAAAATACGCATTCGCTCAACCGGCAAATGCGTACTTTGGGTCATGCTTGCGGGGAGGAATCGCTGTACTGCGGGGAAACTGCCGCCGGTTAACGCGCGGGCTTGAGCGTTTCTTCCGCCTTGCGCCGTTTGGGGAGCGACAGCAGCAGCCCCAGCAGGAACATGCCCGCCACCTGCGCGTCGAACGCCACGGGCGAGCCGATCTCCACGATCGCGTATCCGAACGCGTACAGGTCGAGCCCCGCTTCCCAGAAGCCCAGCAAAAAGGGCGCTAACGCCGCGCCGAACAGCGCCGCCTGCGGCGTGGCCCGAAGCGGCAGCAGGAATACGACGCAGATGAGGGCGAGCACAAGCCCCGGTTCGGGCATATCCCACGCCGCGGAGACATATTGGCGGGTGATTAAAAGCATGCACAGGGAGGCCGGGGCCGCGAGCGCGATGGCCTGGATGAGCTTGCCGCCCGTGCAGGAGCGCGTGCACGCGCCCGCAGCGACCAAAAGCAGCAGCGACGCCGGATTGAGGCGAAACTCAAATACGGGGCGGAACTCGAACGCGTTTGCGGCAAGCAGCAGCAGCGAAAGCGCCGCCCAGGAGGAATCCTTGAGTTCCAGATCCAGCAGCGGGCGGCGCGCCGCGCCGCTCACGCATAAAATAAACAGGCAAACCAATAAAACAACGCTTAAATGCATGCGGTAACTCCTAAACAATGGTTATGTACTATCATGCCCGAAAACGGGCATGATACGCCGCTAAAACGGCAGGCAGGCAAGAAAGAAAATGGAAAAGAAAAAATTCGGCTGAATTCGATTTCTTGCCCCGCCCTGTACAACCGGCCCATGCAGCCTATATAATAGAAACGATACGAACGAATTTTTGGCTGGAGGCTTCATGGAGCAGCTGACGGGCGAGGTCACGCGCATCATATTCCGCAACATGGAAAACGGCTATACCGTGCTGGAACTGGCGGACGACAGCGGCGAGGAAACCGTCGCCGTGGGCGTGCTGCCGCTTCCCAATCCCGGCGAGCGCGTGGAGCTTACAGGAAGCTACGTGGAGCACAAAAGCTACGGCAGGCAGTTTAAGGCGGAAGGCTGCACCATATTGGCGCCCGCCACGCTGAGCGCGCTCACAAGCTACCTCGGCAGCGGGCTCATCAAGGGCATCGGCGAGGTCACCGCAAAAAATATCGTCAGTCATTTCGGCATGGATACGCTGGAGGTGCTCGAGCAGCAGCCGGAACGGCTCACGGAGGTTTCGGGCATAGGCCGCGCGCGGGCGGAGGGCATCATCCAATCGTTTCTGGAGCAGCGCGGCATGCGGGACGTCATGATGAAGATGCTCGGCTTCGGCATCACCGTGCGGCAGGCGATGCGGCTCTACCAGCTTTACGGCGCGGGCTGCATCCTGCGCGTGGAGGAAAACCCTTACAGCCTTGTGGAGGATGTGGAGGGTATCGGCTTCAAGACGGCGGATAAGATCGCGTTCAACATGGGCATTGAGCGTACGTCCCCCCGCAGACTGCGCGCGGGCGTGCAGTACATGCTGATCTGGGCGCGGCAGGAGGGGCATACCTATCTCCCGCGGGAGCCGCTTTTATCGGGCGCTTCCGAAATGCTGGAGGTGGCTCCCGAACTTATCGAGGACGAGCTGGACAAGCTGATCCTAGAGGGGACGCTCATTTATACCATGGCGGGAGAAAAGGACGCCGTATACCTGCCCGCCATGCACCATATGGAGCGGGACGGCGCGCGGCGGCTTTTGCTGCTCGCGAAAGCGCCCGAGGATACCGTGGACCCCGGCATCGCGCGGGAGCTTTCGGACCTGGAGAGGGAATTGAAGATAGAGCTTGCGCCGGAACAGAAACAGGCCGTGCTGACCGCGCTCCGGGAAGGGGCCATGGTCATCACCGGCGGCCCGGGCACGGGCAAGACGACGATATTGCAGTTTATCCTGCATGTGCTCACCCGCCACGGGCTGGATTTCGCGCTCTGCGCGCCCACCGGCCGCGCCGCCAAGCGCATGACGGAGGCGACGGGCTTTGAGGCCGCCACCATACACCGCCTGCTCGAATACGGCACGGAAGGCTATTCCCGCTTTGCCCGCAACGAGGACAACCCGCTCTTTTACGATATGGTGATCGTGGACGAAATGAGCATGGTGGACCTGCCGCTGATGTACGCGCTCCTGCGCGCGCTGCCCACGGGCACGCGGCTTGTGATGGTGGGGGACGCCGATCAGCTCCCGCCCGTGGGCGCGGGCACGGTGCTTCACGATATCATTGAAAGCGGCGTCATCCCCGTGATCCGGCTGACGGAGATATTCCGCCAGGCGGACCGCAGCGGCATCGCGAAAAACGCGCACCGCATCAACGCGGGGAAGCCGCCGCAGCCGGAACCGGATTCGGATTTCCTTTTTTTGAACTGCCCGGCCACGGAGCAGGCGCTCTCCCGCGTGATTTCCCTGTGCTGCGGGGAGGACGGCGCGCTGTTCTCGCGCGATCCGCAAAAGGACGTGCAGGTGCTTTCCCCCACCAAAAAGGGGCCGCTGGGCGTCAAAAACCTCAACACGCGGCTGCAGGCTGCCCTGAACCCGCCCGCCCCGCATAAGGCGGAGCGCGAATACGGGGATACGCTGTTCCGCGAGGGCGACAAGGTGATGCAGATCAAAAACAATTACCGCGTCGAGTGGGCGCGCGTTGGAAAGGACGGCGTGCCGGAGCTGGGCCTGGGGATCTACAATGGGGACCTTGGCACCATATACCGCATGGACATGCAGGAGCAGACGCTCGACGTGCTGTTTGACGACGAACGCACCGCCACCTACACGTTCCACCAGCTGGAGGAACTGGAGCTTGCCTACTGCATCTCCATACACAAAAGCCAGGGCAGCGAGTTTCCTGTGGTAATATTGCCGATATTCGCGGGCCCGCCCATGCTGATGACGCGCAACCTCCTTTACACCGCCGTTACCCGCGCCCGCGCGCAGGTGATCATCGTGGGCCGGTGGGACAGCGTGACGCAGATGGTGGAGAACAAGCGCCAGCGTACCCGCTACAGCGCCATGGGCGTGCGTATGGCGGAGCTTGCGCCGCTGCTGCTCGTCCTATAATTTTTATGCAATATGCGGTTTTCCCTTCAGTTCCTCTAAAAAAAGCCGAAACTATACAGAGCAAGTAAGGGGAAAGCAGTTCTATTTTCAATTCATAGTGGGGGATATCATCATGGAAGAGAAAACGGTATGGGATCAATTTTTAGACGCGTTGTATCCGCCGGATGTAACATGCTTTGCCTGCGAAAAGGAAGCGGAGCTGAACGGGGCGGGGCTGTGCGAGGCCTGCGCGGAGGAGATCCGTTTTGCGGGCGTGCTTACGCCCCGGCAGGGACTCAACGGCCTGTACGCGGCGTTTGTATACGACGAGGTGCTTTACGGCGCGGTGCATCGCCTGAAATACAGCGACGCGAGGCATTTGGCGCGCAACTTTGCGGTATGTATGCGCCTGCCCGGGGATTGGAAGTTCGACGCCATCACCCCCGTGCCGCTGCACGAAAAACGGGAGCGGCAGCGCGGCTATAACCAGAGCCTCCTGCTTGCCAAAGAGCTCTCTAAAAGATACCGCATCCCCGTGGAGCCGCACCTGCTGCGCCGCATCGTGGATACCGAACCGCAGCAGAAGCTTAGCAGGGAGGAGCGGGAAAAGAACGTGCGGGGCGCGTTCGCGGCTTCGCCTCTGGCGACCGGGAAGTCGATACTGCTTGTGGACGACGTGGTGACCACCGGCAGCACGCTCATGGCCTGCGCCGCCGCGCTTAAATCCGTGCGCCCCGCGCGCGTATACGCCGCCTGCGCCTGCACGGCTTTATAT
>DATMXR010000011.1:0-7742 GCA_035561315.1 Feifaniaceae bacterium | reverse complement strand
AAGCGCGATCCTCCTCAGCCGCTCGGGCTTGTTGTCCCCCGGATGCCGCGCGCAGTGCAGCAAAAGCTTGCGTTTGATCTCGCCAACCTTTTCGCCGGGAGGCAGGTCGAGCCATTCCATAATGTCCTTGCCGGTGCAGTTGAGCTCCTTCTCGGAAAACGGCGCGCCCTCCATGCACATTCTTTTGAGCACCGCCCGCCAGCGTGCGGCTTCAAAATTCGGGCAAAGGCCGGACCCTCTTACGTCCGCCTCCCGGATTTCGCACAGCCGGAACGACCGCTCATACCCGATGCAGGCAAACTTGGTGCGGAGCGTCGTCTCCCTTGCCCGGCCGTTGAGGTCGTACATATGCTGCTCCACCAAAAACGCGACCTCGTCAATCAGCGCCGCCGGATAGTGCAATCTCTCCATTATTGCCCGGGAAATAGGCGCGCCCAAAATGTCGTGCCCCAGCATGGGCGTGGAGCCGCGGGGCACCTCCGCCGGGTTCACGGCATGGCCGCCCGCGTCGGGTGGGAGGCCTTTTTCCCGCAGGGCGGCGGGCTTGCCGATATCGTGCAGCAGCCCCGCAAGGCGCATCAAAAGCGTCGGCGGCGCTTCCGCGCAGGCGTGGAAGTTATGGCGCAGCACGTCGTAGGCGTGGTACTGCGGGCGCTGGGCGATCCCGTCTCCCTCCAGCAGCTCGGGGATGACATAAGGCAGCGCGCCCATTTCATAGAGCAGGTTTAACCCGCGCAGCACGGGGGAACGCTGCCCGTCCGTCAGCTCCGGGTAGCGCACGTCCGAAAGAAGGATTTTGTTCAGCTCGTCCCGCTTCCGCTCCCATGCGATATCTTTTAATCCGCTTACGTTTTCGCACGCGGCGTCCCATGTCGCTTTGTCGATATCGAACCCGAGCTCGCACGCAAAGCGCACGAGCCGCAGCACCCTTAGCCCGTCGTCCCGCAATATGACGGCAGGGTCTTTTGACGTTGCGCGGATGAGGTAGTTCTTGATATCCGCAACGCCGCCCGTCGGGTCAAATACTTCCCCGGTCAGGATATCCGCGTACAGCGCGTTGCAGGTAAAATCCCGCCGGAACGCGTCGCCCTCTATCGTTTCGCCAAAGCGCACCGCCTCCGGCCTGTGGGTCCCGCCTTCGCCGTATACGTCCCCCCGGAATGTCGTGTGCTCAAAATGGTACCCGCCCGCGTGGATCTCCACGGTGCCGAATTCCAGCGCCTTGGGGACGCATTTGTATGCATGCGCCTTGCAGCGCTGCAGCACGTCCTCCGGCAGCATTTTGGAGCAGATATCCATGTCGCTGGGCGGAAGCCGCAACTGCGCGTTTCTGGGCATGCCGCCCACGGCGTATAAAACTGCGCCCGCTTCTTTGAACAAGCGGGCGAGCTGTGTCAGTTCGGTTGGATAGTTGGGCAGATACATGAACGCTTCCCCGTTATTATGATCAATTATTCGCCGTCGAGCAGTTTTCCTTCCATCTGCGTGATGTCCAGTTCCGCTTCGTCCGTCTCGCTGTCCCCGTTTTCAGACTTGGGCGCGATCGCGATGGAAACCACACGCGTGCCTTCGTCCGCGCGCATGAGCCGCACGCCCTGCGTGCCGCGGCCCGCCGTCACGCTGATCTGCTCCACCGGCATGCGGATCACCATGCCGTCGTCGCGGATGAGCAGCAGGTCCTCGTCTCCCGATACCATGGCGACGCCGCAGAGGTCGCCCGTCTTTTCCGTGATCTGCATGGCGATGATGCCCTTGCCGCCGCGCTTCTGGCCGCGGTAGGCGTCCTCCGGCGTGCGCTTGCCCATGCCGTTTTCCGTCACGGTCAAAATATCCGCGCCCGGCACAACCTTAATCAAATCCACTACGACGTCCTCTTCGCCCAGCGAAATGGATTTTACGCCGGTGGCGTTGCGCCCCATGGCGCGCACGTCGTTTTCGTCAAAACGGATGCACTTGCCCTTGCTGGTGGCCAGCATGAACTCGTCGCTGCCGCAGGAAAGCTCCACGGCGATCAGTTCGTCGCCCTCGCGCAGGTTCTGGGCGATGAGGCCACCCTTGCGGATGTTGTCGAAATCCGAAAGCGGCGTCTTTTTGATTACGCCCAACTTCGTCGCCATCACAAGGTATTCGCCCTCGTCGCCCTTGGTGACGGGGAACATGGCCGTGATGCGCTCGCCGCCCGAAAGCTGCAGCAGGTTGACGATAGCCGTGCCCTTCGCGGCGCGCCCCGCCTCGGGGATAACGTAGCACTTGATCTTGAACGCGCGCCCGTAGTTCGTAAAGAAAAGGATATGCGCGTGGGTGGAGGTCACAAACAGGTGCTCCACAAAGTCCTCCTCGCGCGTGCCCTGGCCCATCACGCCGCGCCCGCCGCGGTTCTGTGCGCGGTAGGTGTCGGAGGACAGACGTTTGATGTAGCCGAACCTTGTCAGCGTGACGCACATCTCCTCTTCCTGAATGATGTCGTCCATATCGATATCCTCTATGATATCCGTGATCTCCGTGCGCCTGCCGTCGCCGTACTTGCGCTTGACCTCGAGCGCCTCGTCCCGGATGATGCCTAAAAGCAGCGTTTCATCCGCGAGTATGCTCAATAAATATGCCACGGTCTTCGTCAGTTCGTCAAACTCGGCGAGTATCTTTTCCCGCTCCAGCCCCGTCAAACGCTGCAACCGCATGTCGAGGATCGCCTGGGCCTGCTTTTCGGAAAAGTCGAACCGCGCCATCAGGCGGGCCTTCGCCTCCGGCCCGTTGGGGGAAGCTTTGATGAGGTCCACGATCTCGTCGATGTTGTCGAGCGCCTTGATAAGCCCTTCCAGCAGATGCAGGCGCTCCTGCGCGCGCTCCAGGTCATACTGCGTGCGGCGGGTGACGACCTGCTTCTGGTGCGCGAGGTAGTGCGAAAGCATGTCCCTGAGCGTAAGCACCTTCGGCTCGCCGTCCACAAGCGCGATCATAATCACGCCGAACGTGTCCTGCATGGCCGTGTGCTTGTAAAGCTGGTTCAGTATGACGTTGGCGTTCACGTCCTTTTTAAGGTCGATCACGATGCGCATGCCCGTGCGGTCGGTCTCGTCCCGAAGGTCCGCGATGCCCTCGATTTTTTTATCGTGTATCAGCTCCGCGATGCGCTCCACCAGCCGCGCCTTGTTCACCTGGTAGGGGATTTCCGTCACGATAATGCGGCTCTTGTTCTGCGGGAGCTGCTCGATCTCCGCCTTGGCGCGCACCACGATGCGCCCGCGCCCCGTGTGGTACGCGGAGGCGATGCCGGAGCGGCCCATAATCACGCCGCCCGTCGGGAAGTCCGGCCCGGGGATGTACTCCATCAGTTCGTCCACCGTTGCGTCCGGGTTGTCGATCATGCAGCACAGCGCGTCGATGGTTTCGTTCAGGTTGTGCGGCGGGATATTCGTCGCCATGCCCACCGCGATACCGCCCGAGCCGTTCACCAGTAAATTGGGGAAGCGGGAAGGCAGCACGCTCGGCTGCAGCAGCGTTTCATCAAAATTCGGCACGAAATCCACGGTGTTCTTTTCGATATCCGCCATCATTTCCGCGGCGAGCTTCGAGAACCGCGCCTCCGTATAGCGCATGGCCGCGGCGGAGTCGCCGTCCACCGAGCCGAAGTTGCCGTGGCCCTCCACCAGCGGGTAGCGGGTGTTGAAATCCTGCGCAAGGCGCACCATCGCGTCGTATACGGAGCTGTCCCCGTGCGGATGGTACTTGCCCAGGACGTCGCCCACGATACGCGCGGATTTACGGAACGGCTTATCCGGCTGCAAACCCAGCTCGTCCATGGAATACAGGATGCGGCGGTGCACGGGCTTCAAACCGTCCCGCACGTCCGGCAAAGCGCGGTTGATGATGACCGCCATCGCGTAGGAAATGAAGGAATGCTTCATCTCATGCTCGATGGGCAATGGCTGTATGCGGAGGATATCGCTCATAAGTCTCTTTCGTGCCTTTCTGCTGTTTTAGGGTACGTTGCGGGCTCTGCCCGCAAGCACCCGCTTAGGGGCGTAACGCCCCTAAGAACCCTGATTGAAAACACCCGTAGGGCGTTTTCAATATAAATGGGATTCCAAAGGGACGTGTCCCTTTGGTGGGGGATTGGGGGCAAAGCCTCCAGCGTGTTTATATGTCCAGATCAGCAACCAATTTCGAGTTCGCCTCGATAAACTCGCGTCGGGGTTCGACCTTGTCGCCCATCAAAATGGTGAATATCTCGTCGTCCACCAGCATGTCGTCGTCGAGCTGCACCTGCTTCATGATGCGGCGGTCCGGGTCCATGGTGGTTTCCCACAGCTGCTCCGGGTTCATTTCGCCCAGGCCCTTGTAGCGCTGGATATTGGGCTTGGGGTCGCGGCCGATCTCGGTGAGGGTGCTCTCGAGCTCCTCGTCGGAATACGCGTAGCGCTCGATCTTGCCGCGGCTTATTTTATAGAGCGGCGGCTGGGCCACATACACGTATCCCTGCTCGATCAGCGGGCGCATATGCCGGTAGAAGAACGTCAGGAGCAGGGTCCTTATATGGCTTCCGTCCACGTCAGCGTCCGTCATGCAGACGATCTTGTGGTATCTTAACTTGTTTACGTCAAAATCCGTATCCAGCCCCGCGCCGAAGGCCGTGATCATGGCCTTGATCTCCGCGTTGGCCAGTATTTTATCGAGCCGCGTTTTTTCCACGTTGAGTATCTTGCCGCGCAAAGGCAGAATGGCCTGGTACTGCGGGTTCCTGCCCTGCTTGGCGGAGCCGCCCGCGCTGTCGCCCTCCACAATAAACAGCTCGCACTTCGCGGGATCCTTTTCGCGGCAGTCGGCCAGCTTGCCGGGCAGCGCGGTGCTGTCGAGCGCCGTCTTTCTCCGGGTCAGCTCTCGGGCCTTTCTTGCGGCGTCCCGCGCGCGGAACGCCGTGATGCATTTGTCGATCAAAAGCCGCCCGGTGGCGGGGTTCTCCTCCAGGTACGTGGCAAGCCCGTTCGCGACGGCGCCGTCCACCAGCGGGCGGATATCGGCGTTGCCGAGCTTGGTCTTGGTCTGCCCCTCAAACTGCGGCTCCGTCAGCTTCACGCTGATGATGGCGGTCACGCCCTCGCGGATGTCCTCGCCGGAAAGCGCGGGGTCGGCGGGCTTTAACAGGTTGTACTTGCGCGCGTAGTCGTTCATGACCCTTGTCAGCGCGCTTTTAAAGCCCACCAGGTGCGCGCCGCCCTCTATGGTGGAGATGTTGTTGGCGAACGTGAATATCGTCTCGTTGTAGCCGTCGTTGTACTGCAGCGCCACTTCCACGCTTGCGGTCTCGGCGCCGTTTTCGTCGCGCGCCGCGGAAATATAGATGGGCTCCGGATGCAGCACCTCTTTGTTCTTGTTCAGGTGCTGTACAAAGGAGACGATGCCGCCCTCGTAGCAGAACGATTTTTGCATGGCCTGGCCCTCGCGCTGGTCCTCCACGCAGATCTGTATGCCCGCGTTGAGGAACGCGAGCTCGCGCAGGCGGGTGACCAGCGTTTCAAAGTGGAAATTCACTTCGTCGAATATCTCCGCGTCGGGCAGGAACCAGATTGTGGTGCCGTGCTCTTCCACGGGGCAGGAGCCGATGTTCTCCACGTCCGTTGCGGGGATGCCGCGCACGTAGGTCTGCTGGTATACCTCCCCTTCGCGGCAGACGGTGGCCACGAGCTTTTCTGAAAGCGCGTTCACGCAGCTTAAGCCCACGCCGTGCAGCCCACCGGAGACCTTGTATCCCCCGCCGCCGAACTTGCCGCCCGCGTGCAGTATGGTAAGCGCCACTTCCAGCGCGTTCTTGCCGGTTTTTTCGTGGTAGCCCACGGGGATGCCGCGCCCGTCGTCCTGTACGGTGACGGAATTGTCGGAATGTATGGTGATGGAAATATGCTTGCAGTATCCCGCCAGCGCTTCGTCGATGGAGTTATCCACAATTTCCGTCACCAGGTGGTGGAGGCCCCGGGTGTCCGTGGAGCCTATGTACATGCCCGGCCTGCGGCGCACGGCTTCCAGGCCTTCGAGCACCTGGATCTGCGAGGCGTCGTAGGAGGCCCCGTTCTGTCCGTTCTGGAGTATCGCGTTTTGTTCCATGAAGTATCTATCCTTTCGCGCGCCCGGCGCCGGACGCTTGGTGGCAAAAATGTAATCTGTTCCGCATATGGGCCCTGGCCCGCATCGGTATCGGGGGTCAGAGGGCCGTCAGCTCGTTGAGCCCGTCGCTCATAAAGCGTTTTTGCAGTGTGGAGGGGCTGATGGCGGAGGCGATCACGCGGACCGCGTCGCTTTCCTTCTCCTGCACCAGCAGATACGCGCGTTCCCCTTCCTCGCAGGGGGTGAAGCGCTTCTGCTCCTTTGCGAGGCGGATGAACTGCGCGGTCTCCGGCGAGGCGAGCGCGCTCTTTTTATCCAATATGGCGATGACGTCCCTGGATACGACGCAGACTTCCCAGCCGATGTGTACGATCATTTGTCCTCCTCCAAAGCTGCGCCGCCCGCACGGCAAAGCAAGAATTTTCAGGCGTTTTAAGTATTCCCCGTATCCGCTTTTGTAACGGTCCCATCCGCAACCCGGTATACCGTCATATCCGTGATCCCCGCGTCCGCGAGCCCGGCCAGCTGCGTGCACGTCAAAAACGTCTGGGAGTCCCGCATGGCCCGGGCCAGCATCGTCTGCCGCGTCCCGTCCAGCTCCGACAATACGTCGTCGAGCAGCAGCACGGGCGGCTCGCCGCCCAGCTCCTTCATCAGCGCAAGCTCGGAAAGTTTCAGCGCAAGCGCCGCGGTGCGCTGCTGCCCCTGCGAGCCGTAGGCGCGCGCGTCCGCGCCGTTTAGTTCCATCCGGATATCGTCCCTGTGCGGGCCCTGCTGCGTGGCGCCTGTGCGGATGTCGCGTTCCAGGGAGGCAAATAGCCCCTGCTGCATCCGCTCCGCCGTCCGCTGCACGTTGCCCGGCTCAAACGCGGGTTCATACGCGATCCGCAGCGTTTCCCCGCCGGAAAGCTCCCGGTGGAGGTCCCCCGCAAGCGCCGCAAGCTTTTCCATGAACTCTGCCCGGGCGTGTATCAGCCCCGCGCCGAGAATGCTGAGCTGCTCGTCCCAGGGCGCAAGCAGGGCGGGCGTGACGGACGGGTTCCTTAACAGCGCGTTGCGCTGCTTCAACGCCAGATTGTATTGCTGCAGGCGGTAGTAGTAGGCGGGCTGGAGCTGGGAAAGCTCCATGTCCATAAAGCGCCGCCGCTCCGCGGGGCCCTGCTTGATGAGGCGCAGGTCTTCCGGCGAAAACATCACCACATGCAGCGTGCCCAGAAGTTCCCCGGAGCGGGAAAGCGGCATGTCGTCCACCTTAATTTCCCGCCGCCCTTCCCGGAACAAACGGCATTCGATCTTGTGGCTGCCGGTGCGCTTACTAAGCTCCAGCCCCACATATGCGCTTTCCTGCTCGTAACGGATCAGCTCCGCGTCGTGCCGGGTGCGGTGGCTCCGCCCCAGGGCGCATAAAAACAGCGCCTCGAGTACATTGGTCTTGCCCGCGGCGTTTTCGCCGAGCAGCACGCATAACCCCTGCGCGGGTTTCCATACCAGGCGCTCATAGCTGCGGTATTGCTGCAGGCGGGCAAGCGTAATCTGCATGGGGCCATCCTTTATTTGGCGTTCCCCGCGAACCTCTGCACACAAAAAAAGCCCGCCGGGTCTATAGAACAAGTATACCACAAAAAGCGCGCGCTGTATATATA
>DATMXR010000010.1:0-9719 GCA_035561315.1 Feifaniaceae bacterium | reverse complement strand
CGGTAAGAGCATGCAAAAGGGTGCGCGCTCCGGTTTAAGCCGCCTATTAAAGAAGGAGAGTTGTTTTTTTGGCTTCAAAACTAAAGATTATTCCGTTGGGCGGCGTGACCGAGATCGGCAAAAACATGACCGTATTGGAATACGGGAAGGATATTGTCGTGATTGATTGCGGGCTGATTTTTCCCGACGAAGAAATGCTGGGCATCGATCTCGTCATCCCCGATATGACGTATTTGGAAAAAAACATAGACAAGCTGCGCGGCTTTTTGATTACCCACGGGCACGAGGATCATATCGGCGCGGTGCCGTTTGCGGTGCAAAAGTTTCCGGAGGTCCCCGTTTACGGCACAAAGCTGACCATTGCCTTGATCGAGCACAAGCTTGACGAGCACAAGCTCGGCAAGGAAATGCTCCGCTGCGTGAGCCCGGGGGACACGCTGAAGCTGGGCTGCTTCAACATCGAATTTATAAAGACCTGCCATTCCATCGCCGGCGCCGTGGCGCTTGCGGTGACGACGCCGATCGGCACCGTGATCCATACCGGGGACTTCAAGGTGGACTATACGCCTATAGACGGCGAGCCCATGAACATCGCCCGGTTCGCGCATTACGGCTCCAAGGGCGTGCTTGCCTTGATGTCGGACAGCACGAATGTGGAGCGCCCCGGCCATACGCAATCCGAGCGTGAAATCGGCAAGACGTTTGAGCATTACTTTGATACGGCGGAGGGCCGGGTGATCGTGGCTTCCTTCGCCTCCAACATCTACCGCATCCAGCAGGTGGCGGACGTTGCGGCCGCCCACGGGCGCGTGATCTGTTTCCAGGGGCGCAGCATGGTCAATATCGCGCAGACGGCGATCGAACTGGGATATCTCAACATCCCCGAGGAACACATCGTGGAGATCGAGAAACTGCGCAAATACAGGGACGACCAGGTCTGCGTCATCACCACCGGCAGCCAGGGCGAGCCTATGAGCGGGCTGTTCCGCATGGCGAATTCCTCGCACAAGCTCAACATCGGCAAGGGCGATACCGTCATCATTTCCGCCTCCGCGATCCCCGGAAACGAGCGCGGCGTTGCCCGCGTGATCAACCAGCTGTTCCAGAAGGGCGCAATGGTGGTATATGACCAGATGGCGGACGTCCACGTTTCCGGTCACGCCTGCCGGGAAGAGCTTAGGCTGATGCTCAACCTCACCAAGCCCAAGTATTTTATCCCGGTACACGGCGAATACCGGCACCTTTACATGCATGGCCAGCTCGCGCGGGATATGGGCATAGACGCCGATCACGTATTCATAGCGGATATCGGGGACGTCGTGGAGCTTACGGTCAATTCCGGCAAGATCAACGGCAGCGTGCCTTCGGGAAGCGTGATGATAGACGGGCTTGGCGTAGGCGACATCGGAAACGTGGTATTGAAGGACCGCCGCCTCCTGTCCCAGGACGGGCTTGTCGCCATCGTCATCGCGCTGCAGAAAAAGACAGGCAGGCTTTTAGCCGGGCCGGAGCTCATTTCCCGCGGGTTTGTGTATGTGCGCGAATCGGAGGACCTCATCAACGAGGCCTGCGACCTTATCCGCCCGCAGGCCGCGCTGTTTGAGCAGCGCCACCAGTCCGATTGGGCCAATATCAAGAACGGCATGCGCAACACCCTGCGCGAATACCTGTACAACAAAACAAAGCGCAATCCGGTGATACTGCCCATCATCGTGGAGGTCCCATAACGGAACAGGGCGCCGCTTTGAGCGGCGCTTTTATCTTTATAGGGAAAGGGAGGGGAACCTCATGGCAATCACACAAGCCGCGCGGGCGCTTGCCGATGAGCTTCGCCAAAGCGAAGAATACCTGAATTATATCAGCGCCCGGGAAAAGGCCATGCAAAACGACAGCATCCGCGGGTTTTATAAGGAGTATAAGCGGCTCCAGATACAGGCGCAGGCGGATGCCATGGCGGGCAGGCAGTCCAAAGAGACGCTTCGGCAGCTGCAGCATATCGGAGAATTTTTACAATTTGATCCGGACGCTTCCGAATTCCTGATGGCCGAATATCGGCTCAACGGCCTTTTAGCAGGCGTATACAGGCTTCTGGCCGAGGCCGTGGACGCCGACCTGAGCATGCTTGAAGGGTAGCCCGCTTTGTTGCGCATGCCTTGCGCACTTGGTATAATATCCGCAAGCGGCGCGGATGCTACCATATCCGCTTCGTTCCTATGGTATAATAAAAAGAAAGGCAATGCGAATACAAACGGAGGGAGCCTATGCCTAAAAAATGGCGTTTGAAAGAGCCGTCACCGGCTTTACGAAATACATGGCGGTTTTTGCGGCCCGTATTGATACTCTTATTAAGCCTTGGCATGACGTACGCGGTCTTTTCCTTTGGAATCAATTATGTGCTGGACCGCTACATCAAGCCCGTGGACAGCGGCGACGCCACCCCTGTGGCGTTTGTGGTGGAAAAAAACGACTCCGCGAGCGCCGTGGCCACCAAGCTTTACCGCGCTTTTGGCAGCGACGAGCCGGGTCTTATCTCCAATACGGCGGTTTTTAAGGTGTATGTCGATTTTGTGGGCAAAGCCAACAAATTAAAGGCCGGCACCTACGCCCTTTCAAGGAACATGGATATCCCGGAGATCGTGGATATCATCTGCGCGGGCAACCCGCCAAAGCAGACCGTAAACCTCAAGGTTCAGGAAGGGTACACCATAAGCGGCGTGCTGTGGTCCATGCAGCAGGCGGGCCTTACCGTGGACGAGCAGGAATTTCTGCGGCTGTGCAACGACAGGGAAACGTTTGAAACCTATCCATTCCTGGCGGCCATTCGGGAAAACCCGGAAAAGCCGCGCGATTACTTCCTGGAAGGCTATCTCTTCCCGGACACCTACGAGGTGTTTGCGGATACGACGCCCGAAAGCGTCATCAACAAAATGCTGGTGCGCTTCAACGAAATATTCACGGAAGAATACCTGGCGCGCGCCAAAGAGCTGGATATGAGCATAGACGACGTCATTACGCTCGCCTCCATCATCGAGCGCGAAGCGTCCGTCAAAGAGGATTTCTACAAGGTTTCCGCCGTATTCCACAACCGCCTGCGCGCCGGTGAGCGCCTCAGGTCTTGCGCCACCATGCAGTACGCGCTCAAGGTGAACAAATATGTCTATACGGCGGAGGAGTTGGCGACCGATTCGCCCTACAACACGTACCTGTATAGCGGACTCCCCGCGGGACCGATTTCAAACCCCGGCAAACTGGCGATAGAAGCGGCGCTCTATCCCAACGAGGAGTATATTGAGGGCGGATACATGTTTTTCTGCAACATGGATCTTCCGAAGAACGAGGCGCTGATATTCGCAAAAACGCCGGAAGAGCACGAGGCGAATATCGCAAAATACTCCCAGTATTGGTCCTGATACCAATCTTGTTTTAAAAACGAGATTGGTATCGTGGCGCGGTAGCGGCACGCCGCGCAGCGGCGGGAGCGCGGGCGGATTTATTCCGCTTGCGCGGCCAAACACAAGCGTTTCCTTTTATTTGAGAATAGTGTGATATGAAAATTCCAGAATTACTGGCCCCCGCGGGCAATATGGAACGCTTTTACACGGCATTGCGCTTTGGCGCGGATGCCGTGTATGTCGGTATGGAGCAAATGAGCCTCCGGAATTTTGCCGATAACTTTACGCTGGACCAGCTCTTTGAGGCGTGCGGCTTTGCGCATAAACACAGAAAGCGCGTATATGTGGCGGTCAACGCCTTCGCGCGGGACCACGAGCTTGCTAACCTGCCCTCATTTTTAAGGGACATTCAGGCTGCGGGCGCGGACGCGCTGATCGTCAACGATCCCGGCGTCATCCGCCTGTCAAAAGAGCATGTTCCCGAGATGGAATTGCATCTGAGCACGCAGGCGAATACGCTCAATGCCCATGCCGCGAAATTCTGGCAGGAGCAGGGCGTCAAACGCATCGTGCTGGCACGGGAGCTTTCGCTTGACGAGGCGCGCGGCATAAAGGAGCAGGTGCCCGGGCTTGCGCTTGAAGTTTTTGTGCACGGCGCCATGTGCGTTTCCTATTCCGGGCGCTGCCTGCTGAGCAATTATATCAGTGGACGCGATTCCAACAAGGGCGAGTGCGCCCAGCCCTGCCGCTGGACATACGAGCTGCGGGAGCGGGGGAAGAACGGAGAGCATTTCCCCATAGAGCAGGACGCGCAGGGAACATACGTGCTCAATTCCCGGGACCTCAATTTGATGCCCAAACTTCATGCGGTGCTGCTGACGGGCGCCGACAGCCTGAAAATAGAAGGCCGCATGAAGAGCGTCTACTATGTGGCGACCGTCGTCAACGCCTACCGCATGGCGCTCGACGCATACCGCGACAGGCCTCTGAGCATTCCGCCGGACGCCGCGCTCATGGAAGAGCTTCATAAAGCCAGCCACCGGCCCTATACCACGGGCTTCGCGTTCGGCGATCCCGGAGCCGGGGGACAGATGACGCGCAGCGCAGGCTATGTACAGACGCATGAGCTTTCCGCAGTGGTACTCGAATACGACGAAGCGCGGCACAGCGCGCTCGTTGAGCAGCGCAACCGGTTCTTTTTGGGGGATACGCTGGAGATTCTTTCTCCCGGCAGCATCGACCGAACGATTACCGTTTCTTCCATGCGGACGGAGGATGGGGAAGAAGCGGCCTCCGCCCCCCATCCGCAGCAGCGCCTGTGGATCGCAGCCGCGGAACCCTTGCAGGCGGGTGATATGCTGCGCAAGAAGCTCCCTCAGCAGGGAGAATAAGTGATCCCGAAACGGCATCTTATCCCTTCGCCTGTTTTCAACCGACTCTATTATATTAAGTCTGTCGACTCTATCGATAGGCTTCCCGGGACAAACAACCAACAAGCTATCCGGAGCATATGCTGATACACCGCAGAATTAGGGAGGTATTGGCATATGCTCGATATCCTGATGCAGCTCTGCAAGGACCTGTTCTTTTTTGCCGCTTACATCAACAACGGAAACTCCTTTCCCGAACCTTTGACTCCGGAGCAGGAAAAGGAATGCCTCGCCCGCTACGCAAACGGGGATGAGGAAGCAAGATCCATGCTCATTGAACACAATCTGCGCCTGGTCGCCCATATCGCAAAGAAATTTACCGGAACAAACCGGGACAGCGACGACGTCATATCCATAGGCACCATCGGCCTTATCAAAGCGGTTTCTACCTATGACGCCCAAAAGGGCACCGCGCTTGCGACCTATGCCGCAAGGTGCATCGAAAACGAAATTCTGATGAGCATCCGTTCCGACAAGCGCAGGCCGTGCGAGGTATCCCTCAACGACGCCATCGGCACCGACCGGGACGGCAACGATATCTCCCTGGCGGAGGTGATCGGTACGGACGATTCCCTTGTGGGGGATGAGGTGGAACTGCGCATTGCGGTGGAGCAGCTTCGGCGCCTGATCCGAAAACATTTGACGGAGCGCGAACGCCTGGTGATCGAATTGCGGTACGGCCTTGCAGGAAACTTTTGCATGACTCAGCGCGAAATCGCGAATATGCTGGATATTTCCCGCTCCTATGTCTCCCGTATTGAAAAAAAGGCGCTCAATAAGCTTTGCGAAGTGTTTGAAGGGTAACGCGCTCCCATCCCCGAATCCGTTTTTTACAGCATTTCAAAGAAAACGTGGGTATAATAGAAGTAACAATTTTTCAGGAGGCCTGCCAATGACAGGTACAGCGCCGCGCATCCGTTTCGGCCCTTCGGGCAATTCCGATTCTTTCTATGCACAAGGGTATACCGCGACCTGGCAGGCTCCCGAATGGCTTTCCGATATGGGGCTTCATGCGTTCGAATACTCCCTTGGCCACGGCATCCGCATCCGCGAGGAAACCGCGGCGACCATCAGAAAATACGCGGAAGCGTACGATATCCAGATGAGCGTTCATTTTCCTTACTATATCAATCTCGTTACCACGGATCCGGAAAACATGCAAAAGAATAAGGAGTACTTTTTAAGGGCCGTCACCGTCGGCAAACAGATGGGGGCGGTCCGCGGAGTATTCCATCCCGGTTCCGCCGGAAAAGCGGACAGGAAGGAGTCCCTCCATGCCGCGTGCGCATTGTTAAAGGAAATCATCGAAACGCTGGACGATGCGGGCCTTGGCCTTGACACATTCGCGCTCTGCCCGGAAACCATGGGAAAGTTAAGCCAACTGGGGGACCTTGAGGAAATGCTTACCCTTTGCCGTGTGGACGAGCGCCTGCTCCCGTGCGTCGACTTCGGCCACCTGCACTGCCGTGGGATGGGTTCGATCAGGACGCAGAAGGATTACGCCGCAATACTCGACGCCGTGGAAAACGGGGCAGGGAGCGCGCGCGCAAAGCGCATGCACATACACTTCAGCCGCATCGAGTTTACGAAAGCGGGGGAGAAGATGCACCATACGTTTGCGGATACGCAATTTGGGCCGGAGTTTCCGCCGCTTGCGGAGCTTTTGTACGGGCGGCGGTATACACCCGTCGTCATATGCGAATCACGCGGCACAATGGCGGAGGACGCCCTGACGATGCAAAAAATGTACAGGGCATGGGAACAATGAGCATAAAAACCTTGTTGAAACTCCCAATCCTGTGGTAAAATCATTTGGGTATGCCGTATACCGGCATAAAACGTCTTAATACAATCATCTACAGAAGATTTGAGTTTGGAGGAATATGACGCTATGATCATGGCAGGGGATTTTCGTAAGGGCGTTACGGTGGAAATTGATGGACAGGTTTGGTCCATTGCGGATTTCCAGCACGTCAAGCCCGGCAAAGGCGCGGCTTTCGTCCGCACCCGCCTGAAGAATGTGATGACCGGGGCGGTGCTCGAACGCACGTTCAACCCGACGGATAAATACCCGCCTGCGCATATTGAAACCAAAGAGATGCAGTATCTCTATGCGGACGGCTCGCTCTATTATTTCATGGATGTGGAAACCTACGAGCAGATTCCCCTCAACCATGACCAGGTGGAGGACGCCATCAACTTTATCGTGGAAAACCAGACGGTGAAGGTCCGTTTCTTCAAGGGCAGCCCGTTCTCCGTGGACGCGCCGAACTTCGTGGAACTGACCATTACCGAAACCGAACCCGGCTTCAAGGGCGATACGGCGACAGGCACCACCAAGCCCGCCATACTTGAAACTGGGTATAAAATCAACGTTCCGCTGTTCGTCAACGAAGGCGACCGTATCCGCGTGGATACGCGCACCGGCGAATATATGGAACGCGTATAACGCAAGCTACCTGAAACAGGAGGTATCCGTACATGAGTTATGTCAAGGAAAAGGTCTCCTATCTGCGCGGCCTGTCCGACGGCCTGGAAATCGCGGACGAAACCCAGCGCAAGCTGTATACCGCCATTATCGAAACGCTGGACGCCGTCGCCGACGCGATCGACGAAAACGAAGCGACTTTGGCGGAGCTGGACGAATGCGTCTCCGATATCTACGACGCTCTCGATGATGTGGAGGAAGAACTCTACGGCGAAGAGGATGGCGACGAAGACGAAGAGAAGGACGACGCTTTCGACGAGGATGCGTTTATCGAAGTGCAATGCCCGCATTGCGGCGATACCATCTATTTCGATCAGGACATGCTTTCCTCCCGCGAAGAGTTGATTTGCCCTTCCTGCAACAAAAAAGTCATTCCCGCCGTCGGGGAGGAAGAGTAAAATAGCAAGATTCGCTCGTATAAAAGCGGCGCGAACGCAGGTAAAATTGCGTTCGTGTTTTCTTTCTTTTTCGCGCAATACGCCGCCTTTGTACAACATTGACACCGATGATGCATAATGCTATAATACGCATGTTGGTTTTTCCGTAAGCCTAGGGGCATGATGTAATGGTAACATAGCGGTCTCCAAAACCGTTCTTGAGGGTTCGAATCCTTCTGCCCCTGCCACAGCGCGAGTTGATGAGCCCGATTTCCCTGGGTTTATGGGAAATGGTTTGTCAACTTTTCTTATATACGGCAATACTTCTTTTTTAGGGAGGAATACGCATGACAAAGCTCGGGTTTATCGGCGCCGGAAACATGGGGGAAGCGATTTTGCGCGGCATACTCCGGGAAGGGCTCGTGGCGCCTTCAAGCGTATATATATTCGACCCGAACAAGGAAAAGGTCAAAGCGCTGCAGACGGAGCTTGGCGTATTGACGGCCCAAAGCGGCCCGGCTATGATCGCCGCATGCGACATCATATTGCTTGCCGTGAAGCCCAATATCTGCGCGGCTGTGCTGCGCGAATGCAGCCGGGCGCTCAAAAATAAGGCGCTCATCTCCATCGTGACCGGCTGGAGCCGCACGGATATCGCGGAACTGGCGCCGGACTGCCGGATTTTACGCGTCATGCCCAACACGCCCTGCATGGTCGGCCAGGGCATGGTCGCCATGGATATGGACCATACGCTGAGCGAAGAGGAATTCCGGTTTGCGCAGGAGCTGTTTATGGCCACCGGCAAGGCGGAGCCCGTGCCCAGCTATTTGATGGACGCCGTGGTCGGCGTTTCCGGCAGCGGCCCGGCGTACGCCTATCTCTTTATCGAAGCCATGGCGGACGGCGGCGTGCGGGCGGGCCTGCCGCGCGCGCTCGCCTACGAGCTTGCCGCGCAGACAGTCTTAGGCGCGGCGAAGATGGTGCTCGATACCGGCATGCATCCGGGCGCGTTGAAGGATGCGGTCTGTTCTCCCGGCGGAACGACGATAGAGGCCGTGGCAGCCCTTGAGCGCGGCGGTATGCGCGCCGCGGTTCTCGACGCGGTGGAAGTATGCGTGGACAAAGCGCGCGCGCTCGCCGCCAAATAACGCGGTATGAAAGAGATCACGATATACACGGACGGCGCATGCTCCGGAAACCCCGGCCCCGGCGGCTGGGGCGCTATCCTGCAATATAAAAACCATAAAAAGGAAATTTCCGGCGGGGAAGGGGAGACCACCAATAACCGCATGGAGCTGATGGCCGCGATCTGCGCTTTGGAGGCGCTCTTGGAGCCCTGCAAAGTGGACCTGTATACCGACAGCGCATATGTATGCCGCGCGTTTACCGAAAGCTGGATCGTCAACTGGCAGCGCAACGGCTGGAAAACGGCCGGAAAGCAGGACGTTGAAAACCAGGATCTCTGGAAGCGGCTTTTAAAACAGACAGAAGTCCATACTGTCATATGGCATAAAGTAAAAGGCCACAGCGACAACGAGAACAACAACCGGTGCGACGCGCTCGCGCGCGCGGCGGTCAAAGGCTTAAAGCCGTCCGGTTAGGGCGGCTTTTTAATGCGCAGGTTTTAAATAGCGTACTGGTGTCTGGAAGTTGCACAATGCATGGCTTTGGCTGCTAGGACCCGCAAAAGGAGCCTGAGGCCCCAAAAACACTCCAAACTATTCGTTAAACTTGTCTTTAACGAATAGTTTTAAAGGAAAGCGGGGATGCCTTCTCACGCCTTCCCCGGCCACCGAACCCATATCAGACACGCCGGTCTGTTCGTGCATTCATCTATTTTATATAATTTATCTGCATCTGTTGCCGGCACGGACCTGAACCGTGCGAGTCCGCCAAATAACGCTCTTTGAAAAGAGGTTTCTTTCAGCGACATCGTGCCGACTCATCTGCACACCGGGAAATGATCTCGCGGCCCCTCAACAAAATATCCTGAATAAGCCCTTCCCTCTCACATACGGATTGTAAATTATAC
>DATMXR010000009.1:0-10229 GCA_035561315.1 Feifaniaceae bacterium | reverse complement strand
ATAAACGCCCCGCACTGCGCGTCGTTGCCTAAGAGCGCCTGCACGCTGCGGTACGCGTCCATCATGGAGGGAAGCAGCGGGTTTATAATCGCGGCGTCGAGGCCCGCGCCCATGGCGAGCGCGAAGAAGTTCGCGTTGAGCAGGTCGCGCCTGGGCAGCCCGAAGGAAACGTTGGATACCCCGAGCGACGTCTTTACTCCAAGCTCCCGCTTGACTTTTCTGAGCGCCTCCAGCGTGACGCTGCCGTTGTTTGCGCCCGCGCTGACCGTCATGGTCAGCGTATCCACGATGATATCCTTCTTTTCGATGCCGTAGCGCGCCGCGGTCTCTATGATGCGGCGGGCGACTTCCACTCGGCCTTCCGCCGTTTCCGGAATACCGGCTTCATCGAGCGTGAGCGCCACCACAAGCCCGCCGTATTTTGCCACGAGCGGGAACACGGCCTTCATGCTCTCCTCCTTGCCGTTGACGGAATTGACCATGGGCTTGCCGTTATAGAGGCGCATCGCTTTCGGCAGCGCCTCCGGGCCGGCGGTGTCGAGCTGCAGCGGCAGGCTCGTGACGCTTTGCAGCTCCGCCGTGATCCTCGCGAGGGTTTCCGCCTCGTCGATACCGGGCAGCCCCGCGTTCACGTCCAGGATATCCGCGCCGGCAGACTCCTGGCTTAACCCTTCGCGCAGGACATAATCCATATCCCCCTCGCGCAGCGCCTGCTTCAGGCGCGCCTTGCCGGTGGGGTTGATGCGCTCGCCGATCAATACCGTTCCCTTTTCAAAGTACACCGCGCGGGAATAGCTGGAGACCGCCGTATGCTCTTTCTTGATAACGGGCAGCGGCTTCATGCCGCGGCAGCGGGAAACAAGCGCCTTGATATGCGCGGGCGTCGTGCCGCAGCAGCCGCCCAACACCTGCGCGCCGCATTCCGCCGCCCGCGCCATCAGCTCCGCGAACTCTTCCGGGCCTACGTCGAATACCGTCGCGCCGTTTTCCTCGCGCGGGAGCCCGGCGTTGGGATTGAGGATGATGGGCAGGGAGCTGATTTTAGTCAGCTCCTCCAAAAACGGCAGCATCTGCTCGGGCCCCAGGCCGCAGTTCAGGCCCAGCGCGTCCACGCGCAGGCCCTCCAGCAGCGCGACGACGCTGTGGATATCCCCGCCGGTCAAAAGCTTGCCGTTTTTATCGAGCGCGACGGTGGCGAATACGGGAAGATGGCAGCTTTCCTTGGCAGCAAGCACGGCGGCCTTTAATTCGTACGTGTCGGACATGGTCTCAATGAGCACCAGGTCCGCACCCGCACCTGCCCCCGCCCTGATGGATCGGGCGAACAGGTCAACCGCGTCCTCGAACCCGAGATCGCCGAGCGGCTTTAAAAGCTTGCCGGTGGGGCCGACGTCGAGCGCCACAAATTTTTTCCGGGCCCCCGGGCAGGCGGCGACGGCCTCTTTTGCCCGCTCCACCGCGGCGCGCGCCACTTCCTCCGGCGTATATCCCGTGCCCGCAAGCTTGTTTGCGTAATTGCCGAACGTATTTGTGAGTATGATATCGCAGCCCGCCGCCAGATACCGCGCGTGGATCTCGCGTATCTGTTCCGGATGCGTGACGCTCCATACGTCGGGCGCTTCACCCGGCTGCAGGCCCGCGGATTGCAGCATGGTGCCCATCGCGCCGTCAAAAAACAGCAGTTCCTTGCCTAAAAGCTCCCGAATCCCCATTGTCACTCCTTTTTGTACGCGCACCGCTCCATACCGCAGGCGGAGCAATCATGCTTAGCGGCCCGGCGTTTGCCGGGTTTTATGCCCATCACCGCCGTAATGGATTTGGTGGGCGTGAGCATGTTGGTCTGTGTGCAGGAAAGCCCGATTTTCTTCGGCGCGTCGAGCACGCGCAGAATATCGGGCTGGCAATCCAATGACAGATCCCCGTAGCCCGGGGAAAACCGGGGGCGCAGCATGAGGCCGGGGCCGAGCGCGCTCTCAAGATTCGCCTGCGCCTCATCGCAGCAGCTTTCCAGAAGTGCCGCGGCGCACGCCTGCAGCACCACCGCCGCGGGAAGGTCGGCCTTTGTATACGTCTGCATCAGCCTGTCCACCCCCGCCCCCAGCGTCGCCGCGAACAGGTACGCTTCTTCGCAGCCTTCCATATGCCGGGCAAGCGCGCGGCTCATAAGCTTCAGCGGCCCCAACAGAACCGTTTCCCCTTCCGCCCGGGCGGATACGCGGATGTGCGCAGAATGAAAGGTTGCGGCGGCCTGCAGCGCCGGAATGCAGGCGTTCAAAACGCTTTCCGTCCGCTCGTCGGGCGCCTGGCCGCGTTTATATCCCAAATACCGGAGCGCTTCCGCGCGGTTTACCTCCATAGCCTGTCCCTACCCCTTTGCACGGATGATGTGCGAAAGGTTGTTGAATATGCCCGCCGCGATCTCCGGCTTGTTCATGGTGTAGATATGGATGCCGTTGACGCCGTTCGCGACGAGGTCTATGATCTGCTCCGTCGCGTACGCTACGCCCGCCTGCTGCATGGCTAAAGGATCGTCCCCGAAGCGGTCCAGTATATTTAAAAACCTTGGCGGCAGGGACGTGCCGGAAAGCCTGACGATGCGCGTGATCTGTTTTTTATTGGTCACGGGCATGATGCCCGCGAGCACCGGAACGGATATCCCCGCCTCGCGGATGCGGTACAGGAACCGGTAGAGCACGTTGTTGTCAAAAAACATCTGGGTGGTCAGGAAATCGCACCCGGCCTCCACCTTTTCCTTCAGATGCCCGATATCCTCCTTTTGGCTGACGCTTTGCACATGCCCTTCCGGGTAGCACGCGCCGCCGATGCAGAACCCGTCCCGCCCGCGGATTTCTTTTACGAGCTCGCTCGCGTACGTATAGTGCTGCGGGGACGGGAACAAAGCGTTCTCCGGGATATCGCCCCTGAGGGCGAGCACGTTTTTTATGCCGCGGGCGGAAAGCTCCCGGATCAGCGTATCCACCTCGCCCCTGGTGGAGGAAACGCAGGTCAGGTGCGCGAGCGCGGTGACGTCGCATTTTGTGATGTACTCAGCGAGGCGCACCGTGTTTTTGGAGGTGCCGCCGCTCGCGCCGTATGTGACGGATATAAAATCCGGCTTCAATTTGGCGGTCTCGCGCACCACTTCTTCCGCGCGCTCGATTTCCGCGTCCTGCTTGGGCGGGAACAGCTCGCAGGACACCGTGACGCGTTTTTCCTTGAGCAGGTCTTTAATGAGCATGGTTGGACCCTTTCTGGCTGATGTATGGGGATGCCGCCCCCGGCATACCGTGGCGCCGCAAAAACAATAAAATCTGCGGACCGATGAGGACATCGACCCCTACATTGATAATAGCCGATTATTTCCCTGTGTGCGAGTATTCCCTGATTTTCTCCACCGCGTAGGGCGTTTCCTGATAGACGAAGTAGTTGAGCCAGTTGCCGAACAGCATGTTGCCGTGGGCGCGCCAGGTGACGCGGGGCGGCATGGAGCAGTCGTTATCCGGGTAGTAATTGACGGGCGGCTCGATGGGCAGGCCCGCGTTCAGGTCGCGCTTATACTCCAGCTCCAACGTTTCCGGGTCGTATTCGCTGTGGCCGGTGACGAACACCCGCCTGCCGTCGCGGCTGGCGGCGAGATACAGCCCCGCTTCCTTCGAGGTCGCCAGCACCTCCAGGGACGGGTGGCTCGCCACATCCTCCACGCGCACGGTGGTATGGCGGCTGTGGGGGGCGTAGAACAGATCGTCAAAGCCGCGCAGCAGCCGGTGCGTGCGGTTTTCCACGGTGTGGGGGTATACGCCGAACAGCTTTTTCGGAAGCGGGTGCTTCTCTATGCCGTAGTAATGGTACAGCGCCGCCTGCGCGCCCCAGCAGATGAACAGGGAGGAAAACACGTTTTGCGTCGCCCAGTTCAATACCTGGGCAAGCTCCTGCCAGTAGGCGACTTCGCGAAACGGCATCTGCTCCACGGGCGCGCCGGTTACGATAAGGCCGTCGAACTGCTCGTGCTTCACCTCGTCAAACGTGCGGTAGAATGTGTCGAGATGCGTATGGTCGGTGTTCCGGGGCTGGTAGCTCGCGGTGCGCAGAAGCGTCAGCTCCACCTGCAGCGAGGTGTTCCCGAGAAGACGCAGAAGCTGCGTTTCCGTCACCGTCTTTGTGGGCATGAGGTTCAACGCCGCGATCCTTAAGGGGCGGATATCCTGGGTGGCGGCGCGGTCCTCGGCCATGACGAATATATTCTCATTGGTCAGAATGTCGTAAGCGGGCAGGCCGTTCGGGATTTTCACGGGCATATGCTCTTCCTCCTTTATACATAAAACAACTAAAAAGGCCCTGCTTCGCGTCTTGCGAAGCAGGGCCAGCTTAACAAATCGGCATCCCGCTAGACTGCCGTTACCGGCATTCGCAACACGCAAACTGGCGCGGAACGCATCATCATTCCGCGCTTGGGCATCATCATGGAAACGGCTATGAACGGCTTCATGATAAAACGTTCCTCCTTTCCTCGCGTGTACGGGTTTGTATGCAATGGTACCGCACGGCGCGGACCTTTGTCAAGTAAAAAAGCGCAGGGCGGGCCTATCCATATATTCCCGATGTTGCTTTAGTATATGTGGGGCGCGCGGTTCTATTCGGTTTTCAGCGCCGCCTCCAGCAGGCTTTTTAGCTTCACAGGGTCGGCCTTGCCCGCGGTCGCCTTCATGACATGGCCCATGACAGCCTGCAAGGCGCTTGCCTTTCCCGCGCGGTAATCCGAAACGGCGTTGGGGTTCGCCGCAATGGCGGCGGCCAGATGCGCTTTTAACACCGTTTCGTCGCCGATCTGCTCCAGGCCCAGGCGCTTGACGATATTCTCCGGCGCTTCGTCTTTTTCCCACATGGCGGCAAGCACCTTTTTGCCCGCGCTGCTGTTGATTTTGCCCGTGCCGATGAGTTCACATAAAGCCGCCAGATGCCCCGCATCGATGCGGATGGAAGCGTCCTCGCCTAAGCCGCGCAGGCGGAACACCTCGCCGATGAGGAGGTTCGCGAGCAGCTTGGGATAGGCGGTTTGTTTCGCCGCGAGCTCAAAATAATCCGAGACCGCCTGCTCGTTCGTCAAAAGCGACGCGTCGTAGCCGGAAAGCCCGTATTGCCGCATGTAAATCAGCTTGCGCTCCTCGGGCAGCAGCGGAATCTCTTTTTTCAGGCGCTCGATCTCCCCCTTGGGAAGCTCCACCGCGCAAAGGTCCGGGTCCGGGAAGTACCTGTAATCGTTGGCGTTTTCCTTCCTGCGCATGGAAGACGTCTTTCCGGAGCCCTGGTCGAACCGCCGGGTCTCCTGTATGATACCCTCCCCTGACTCGATCAACGCGATCTGGCGCGCGCTTTCAAACTCGATGGCGCGGCGCACGGACTGGAAGGAATTGAGGTTCTTGGTTTCCGTGCGCGTACCCAAAATGTCCGAGCCCTCCGGGCGCACGGAAAGGTTGACGTCGCAGCGCATGCTGCCCTCGTTCATTTTGCAGTCCGAAATGCCGGTATAGAGTATGGTGGCGCGGAGCTTTTCCAAAAAGTCGATGGCCTCCTGCGCAGAGCGCATATCCGGCTCGGTGACGATCTCTATCAGCGGCACGCCGCAGCGGTTGCAGTCGAACAGGGTGCCCAAATTGGCGTCGTGCGTTAATTTGCCCGCGTCCTCCTCGATATGGATGCGGGTCAGGTTCACCTTCTTTTCCCCGGAGGGGGTTTCGATTGTCAAATACCCGCCCTCGCACAGCGGCAGGTCGTACTGCGAGATCTGGTACGCCTTGGGAAGGTCGGGGTATACGTAATTCTTCCGGTCCAGCTTGGAGTAGGAAGCGATGTTGCAATGCGTCGCTAAGCCCGCCTTGACGGCGTACTCCACCACCTTGCCGTTTAAAACCGGCAGCGCGCCCGGCATGCCCATGCACACGGGGCAGATCTGCGTGTTGGGCAAAGCGCCGAACGCCGTGGGGCAGGCGCAGAAAATTTTCGTTTCCGTCTTTAATTCGATATGGATCTCCAAGCCTATGACGATTTCGTATTGCATATATTGATCTCCCAATTAAATAGTGAGCTCAGATTGGCGAGGATATTTGTCGCCAAACAAGGAAAAAAGCGCAGCAATACCGGTACGTATTGCGAGCATTTTTGACGCAGTATGGCGGCAAATAGACCGCCAAGATGCTTCAAGATTTAGTTGGGGGATCAATCTCTCCCAAACGCGGGCGCAGCCAGGTGGTACGCGCCGTATTCGCGCTCATACGCCGCGCCGAAGTTCAACAGCGTGTATTCGTCGAACGCGCGGCCGACAAGCTGCATGCCCACGGGCAGGCCTTCCGCCTCCCCGCAGGGCATGGAAAGCCCGGGCAGGCCCGCGATGTTGACGGGAACGGTGCAGATATCGCCCAAATACATTTCCAGCGGGTCGGCCGTTTTTTCGCCGATACGGTAGGCCGCAGTGGGCGCGACGGGCGAGAGTATGGCGTCGAACGTTTCAAACACCTTCGCATACGCCTCTGAGAGCAGCGTGCGTACCTGCAGCGCTTTTTTGTAGTACGCGTCGTAATACCCCGCCGAAAGCGCGAACGTGCCTAAAAGGATGCGGCGCTTGACCTCGGGGCCGAAGCCTTCGCTGCGGGACTTTAGATACAGCTCCTCCAGCGTCTCAGAGCCTTCGGCGCGGTAGCCGTAGCGCACGCCGTCGAACCGGCCGAGATTGGAAGACGCCTCCGCGCTTGAAATGATGTAGTACGCGGGCAGGGCGTTAGATAACATAGGCATGCTCACTTCAGCGACTTCCGCGCCCATCGCTTCAAACCGCTTTGCCGCCTCCAGTATGGCGGCTTTTACGCCGGAAGAGACGCCCTCGCCTAAAAATTCCCTGGGCAGCGCGAGCCGCCTGCCCCTGACCTCTCCGGTGAGGGCCTTTCTAAAGCCCGTTTCTTTTCCGGGTACGGAAGTACTATCCTGCGGGTCGTACCCGCAGATGGCGTCGAGTACCAATGCGCAATCCTCCACGGTCTTGGTCAGAGGCCCTATTTGATCGAGCGACGACGCGAACGCGATGAGCCCGTAGCGGGAAACCCTGCCGTAGGTCGGCTTCATGCCCACTACGCCGCAGAACGCCGCGGGCTGACGGATGGAGCCGCCGGTATCCGAGCCCAGCGCGAACGCCGCCTCGTCCGCGGCCACCGCCGCGGCGGCGCCGCCGGAGCTGCCGCCCGGCACGCAGGCGAGATCGCGCGGGTTTTTTGTGACCTTGACCGCGGAGTTTTCCGTGCTCGACCCCATGGCGAACTCGTCCATGTTGGCCTTTCCCAGAAACACGCAGCCCGCTTCTGTAAGCTTCTGCACCGCCGTGGCGGTATAGGGCGAACGGAAGTTAGAAAGCATTTTCGACGCGCACGTGGTATGCCCCCAGGTGGTGCACATGTTGTCCTTGAGCGCTACGGGCACGCCCGCGAGCGGGGAAAGCGCCTCCTTGTTTTTGCGCTTCTGGTCGATCGCCTCCGCGGTTTTCAGCGCATGCCCGGAAGCGACGGAGAGGTACGCCCCGACGCTTCCGTCCGTCTCTTCGATGCGGGCGAGATAAGCTTCGGCGGCCTCCTTTGCGGAAACCTCTTTACATGCAAGCTGTTTTGCGAGCGCCGCGGCGCTCATACGCGTGATGTCCTTCATATGTCCCCCCTACTCGATGGCGCTGGGCACGCGGATATAGTCCCCGTGCATGGAAGGTACGTTCTCTAAAAGCGCCTCCCGCTCGCACGGCTTTGCTTCGTCCGCACGGAATACGTTATGGAGCGGCACCACATGCGCGGTGACGGGAACGCAATTGGTATCCACATCGTCGAGCTGCCCCGCAAAGCGGATGATGGCGGAAAGCTCCCGCTTCATAGCGGCCTGCTCGGTATCCGTCAGCTTGAGAGAGGCAAGCTCCGCCACGCGCGCGATATCGAATTCCTCTGCCGCCTTTTTCTTTTTTGCCTGCTTTTCGGTTGCGGCCGCCGTTTCCGGCTTAGCGTCCCCGGCGAGTATGTGCAGTTCCTTCAGCTGCGCGGCGTCCACAGGGTCCGGCGCGTTGGTCAATAAGCACCTGGCGTCCTTGGTCTTGGGGAATGCCGTGACGTCGCGTAAAGAATCGGCGCCCAATAAAAGCATCACAAGCCGGTCGAGCCCGAACGCGAACCCGCCGTGCGGCGGCGTGCCGTAGCGGAACGCGCGGATAAAGAAGCCGAAGCGGCGCTCCACCTCTTCATCCGAAAGCCCCAGCGCCCGGAACATCAGCTTCTGCACCTCGCTGTTGTGGATACGGATGCTGCCGCTCCCGAGCTCTATGCCGTTTAGCACCACGTCGTACGCCTGCGCGCGCACGCGGCCGGGGTCGGTGAAGAGATAAGGGATATCCTCCTCATACGGCATAGTGAAGGAGTGGTGCGTCGCCATAAAGCGGTTCTCTTCCTCGGAATACTCGAATTCCGGGAAGTCGGTCACGATCAAAAACGCATACTGGTCCCTGGGCCTGAGGTTCAGCATATCGCCCAATTCCAGCCTTAGCCCGCCTAGCGTCCTGCGGACGGTAGAAAGCTGATCCGCACAGAAGAGTATAAAATCGCCGGGTTTGCCGTCTACGCGGTCCAAAAGTTCCTGCCAGACGCCGTCCGTGAAATACTTCGTCAGTATGGAGTTGACGCTGCCGTCTTCGCGGAGCAATATCCACGCCATGCCCTTTGCGCCGTAGCTCTGGGCGCGGACGGTCAACTCCTCGATTGTGGTTTTCGAAAAACTCGCGCCGCCCTTGACGTTAATGACCCGCACGACGCCCTGCTTCTGCGCCGCGTTCTTGAATACGGCGAACGAGCTTTTGCCGGTAATGTCCGTTACGTCTATGATCGGAAGCGCAAAGCGGATATCCGGCTTGTCGCTGCCGTAGGTGTCCATGGCCTCGTGCCATGTCATGCGCGGGAAGGGTCCCGTAATATCGACGCCCTTGATTTCCTTCATGATGTGCTTGAAGAGCCGCTCGAGGTGCCGCAAGATTTCTTCCTGCCCCACGAAGGAAAGCTCCATGTCGAGCTGGGTGAATTCCGGCTGGCGGTCCGCCCGCAGGTCCTCGTCCCGAAAACAGCGCGCCACCTGATAGTAGCGGTCCAGGCCGCCCACCATCAGAAGCTGCTTGAATATCTGCGGGCTTTGCGGCAGCGCGTAGAACGAGCCGGGGTGCACGCGGCTGGGGACCAGGTAATCCCGCGCGCCCTCGGGCGTGCTTTTGGTGAGGATGGGCGTTTCCACGTCCACAAAGCCGTCCGCGTCCAGATAATCCCGCGCGGCCTTGACCACCCGGTGCCGGAAGCGCAGCGCCTCCTGCATCTGCGCGCGGCGGATATCGAGAAACCGGTATTCCATGCGCAAATCCTCGCGGATCTTCGCGTTATCCTCCAGTGAAAACGGAAGCGGGTCTGCTTCGGAAAGGAGCGTCACTTTGTCCGCCGCAAGCTCTATGGTGCCGGTCGCAAGCTTCTCGTTATACGTTTCCTCGTCCCGGATGCGCAACGGCCCTTCCACCATCAGCACGGATTCGAGCCTGACGTTCTCCGCGATGGCGAACTCCTCTTTACTGAGCGCGTTCAGGTTGCACACCACCTGCAGCGTGCCCTTGCAATCCCGTAAATCCAGGAATATGACGCCGCCCATGTCGCGCTTGTGGAATACCCAGCCGCTCGCCTTGATGCGTTCCCCCACCTGCGCCTCCGTCAGCAACCCGCAATACGCCGTTCGAAACATGCTTTTCCCTCCTGCCTGACTGTCTGGGGGTACGGGGGGCTCTGCCCTCCCACCCCCGCCAAGGGACACGTCCCTTGGAACCCCGACGCTTTCAACCAAATTCAAACTATAAAAAGTATAAAAAAACAGCCTTCCATCCCGTTTGGGACGAAAGACCGTAGTCTCACGCGGTACCACCCAATGTAGCGCATAGCGCTCACTCTGACGACGCGCCCTCTCCAGTAAGAGAATAAGCGGATCGTTTCCGGCTGTAACGCGCCGGGCGCGTCCGAGTCTACTTAGCATTACGCTGTTCGGTCGGAGGCTCCGAGCTGTTCTTCCCCTGTACGCACCGTACCGCTCTTCCACCAAGCGAGCGGCTCTCTGTGCCGTATCATACAGGCTACTCGTCTCATCATCGCCAAATTTCTAGGTCAACCAATAGTATGAACGCATTATAC
>DATMXR010000008.1:0-24224 GCA_035561315.1 Feifaniaceae bacterium | reverse complement strand
GTGGACGGGGACCTCTTTGATGAAGTGGGAGAGGAGCTTCCCGCGCAGCCTTTTCAGGGGCCCGGGTGGGGGCTGGAATACGATTCCTTTCACAGCTATGAAGAGAACGAGCGCCTGCGTTACGAGGCCTCCGGCAGCGTGAAAACGGAGGACGGGCGCACGATCGATTTTAGGCTTGAACTCAGCCTGTCGCGCAGCTACTATGAACAGAGCAGCATAAGCATCCGCATGGGCTCGCGCCCCAGGACGGACCCGCTTGTCATCGCCTATGCCGCCGCCGCGCCCGCGCTCAGCGGGCGGAAGGTCGCGTTCGATCTGGATGCGGACGGCAGGGCGGACAACGTTTCGTTTGCCACGGCAGGAAGCGGGTTCTTGGCGCTGGATAAAAACGGCGACGGCGTGATTAACGACGGAAGCGAGCTGTTCGGCCCGCAAAGCGGGAACGGATTTATGGACCTGCGCGCCTACGATCTGGACGGCAACGGCTGGATCGACGGGAACGACCCCGTGTTCGGGAAACTGTCCATACTCACGCTGGAGGCGGACGGGAACACGGCGCTCTTTTCCCTGGGGCAGGCCGGTGTAGGCGCGATCTGCCTGAATGAAACAAAGACGGAATATTCCTTCAAAAACGGGCGGGAAGCCGACGGCGTTATGCGCGCAAGCTCCGTGTTCCTCAGGGAAAACGGAACGGCCGGCACCATCCACCACATCGACCTGACGATATAAAAAGCCAATATGAGGACGGCCATGAGAATTGAGTTGACCCAGGACATCGCGTCCTCCGCCGCAAAAGCGCAGCAAAGCCCGCTTTCGCTCGGGCAGGGGGAAGTCATCCGGGCGACGGTCGTTTCCGTCGAGGGGGAGATCGTGTCCCTCAAGACGGAGGACGGGCGCGTATTCAGCGCGCGTCTCCAGCCCGGCACGGCCCTGATGGAAAACGATACCGTGGAACTGATGGCGGGGGGCAGCCAGGAGCAGCCCGTGCTGCGCGTGGTGTTTGTCGAACCCGGGCAAAACGGCGTCTACGCGCGCAAAACCGCCGAAGGAAAGGCGCAGGCCGTATGGACGCGGCAGCTCGCGGAAGCGTTTAAGGAACTGGGCCAAAAGCCCACGCCCAGGCTCATATCCCTTGCGGCGGAAATACTCAAGAATTACCCGGCGGACGCAAAGACGGCGGCGTTTTTTGCCGCCAACGGCATACCGGCGACGCAGGAAAGCATCCGCGCCTTTCAAACGATACTGAGCGGCCGGCAATTCGGCGCGGCCTTTTACGAGGTGGCGCGGGACGCCGCCGCGGCGCTGGGGGGAGCGGATACGCAGGCGGAAGCGCAGCCCAACGCGGCAAACCCTTCCGCTACGCAGGAAAATCAAACCGCCGCGTCCCAACCCACGCAGGCGGAAGCGAACGGTGGTTTCCCGGCGCAGGGGCAGCAGGCGGCGCAGCTTATTTCTCAGGGACCTGCGGGGCCTGAGGAGACTGCGGAGCCGCCCCCGGCCAAAGTGGAAACACCGGCGGCCGGGCAGGGTGAGACGGCTGGGGCGCAGGGAGAACCCCCGGCGCAGCCGCAGAACGCCGCCACAGCCGGACGGCAGCCGGTGCCGGTTATGCCGGAAGACGCGGCAGCCGCAGCAGGAAAAGAACAGATTAACCCGCAGGCTCATGGCGCGGAGGCGGGCGTTCCGGAAGCGGGGAAGCCTGTCTCGGCACCGCAGGGGGAGTCGGGCATAAATCAGGCGGAGGCAAAAGCGCAGCCCGCGCCCCGGGCAGATGCTGCCATTCAGCAGAATGTGCAGCGGCCGCAGGCGGAGGGCCCGGCCATAGAGGAAAATACCGTTCGGCCCGGCGCGGGCCGGGAGGGAGCAGCGCCGCAGCCCGCCGCGGAAGCCGACCGGGCATACGTCCCGGCTTTCCGGGAGGAACATGCGGAACAGGCCCCGGGCCTCGCCCCAAAAGACGCGGCGCTGTCCCCGCATGCGCAGGGCGAAGAAAAGGCCGTTTTGAAGCGGCTCATGGACCTGTTTGCAAAGGCGGGGGAGGATCTTGACGCCCAAACGCTGAAAAAATCCGTGGAAGAAACGCCCCAAAAGCTTTTTGAGCTTCAGAAGCTTATCAAAAATACCGATATCCATACGCAGGAGGCCCTCGCTTCCCGTTTTTCGGAGCTTACCGCGCAGGCCAAGCTGACGGAGGACATTTCGCGGTTTGTGTTTGTGCAGATTCCCATCCGTTTCAAAGAGTACGGCTCGGCGGAGCTTTACATCTATAAAAGGAACCGGAGGGAAAAGGGGGCGGAGCGGCAGAGCACATCCGTCGTGCTCGGGCTCTCCACGGAGAACCTGGGCCGGGTGGAGGCCATGCTGCGCATCGAGGACCGCGAGATTTCCCTTGATATCGGGGTCCAGAACGAGGGCGCGCAGAATGCGTTTCGGGAAGGGATGGGCGAGCTTCGGCAGTCCTTTTCGGAGCTTCGCTTCCAGCTCAAGGAGTACAGGGTCGCGCCGCTTTGGGAGCCGACGACGCCGCTCAATGCGGAAGAAAAACTGCGGACGCCAGCGCCTTTCGGCGTGGGCGCGGGCGTGGATGTGATTATATGAGCGAAGACCGGAAACCGGATATGCAGGCGGCCGCGCTCAAATACGATATGGGCAGGGACAACGCCCCGTTGATCGTAGGCCTGGGGCAGGGCTATGTCGCCAAAAAGATTCTTGAAACCGCCGATGAAAACAGGATTCCCATCGTGGAGGACGAGTCGCTCCTTTCCGTGCTGAACCGGTTCAGCGCGGGCGATGAAATTCCGGTGGAGCTTTACCAGGTGATCGCGCAGGTGCTTGTGTTTGTCGGCAGACTGGACAGCGGCACGGCCGGGCGCTATCAGCTATCAGAAATACAAAAAGGACTATACAAATGACTGTTTCCGTCAATCCGCTTCTCTCAACCAACGATACTTCGGGCGCGGGGAAAACATCATCCGGCGCAAATTCCGCCGCGTTTTCGGCGCTGCTTTCCGCCGAGCTTTCGCAGCAGCTTTCCGGGTTGGGGTTCGGCGGCGCGGGGCAAAGCGAAGGGCTTTCTTCCACGGAAAGCGCCGCTATGCTCGCGCAGGTGCCCGCGCTTCTTTCCGCGGCGGGGGAAGAGGGAGGCGGCCTGAAGAGCACCGTCATACTGTTTTTCATGATGATGGGCAGCGGCGCTTCGGGAAGTTCCATGGCGGCCGCCATGTCCAGCCTTTCGGCGGCGTTGACCAACGTTTCACCGGATACGGCGGAAAACCTGCGCTTTGACGTATTGAACGGGCTGGTTTCGGGCGGATATGACCGCGCCGGGCTCCAGCGAGCAAACGACATGGTGTTCGGCTTCAGCGCGAACGAGCAGGTCGCGCCGTTTTCCGCGTCAAAGCCCGCAAACCCCACCGTTACGAGCAGAGAGGGCAGCCGAAGCCCGGGGCTCTACCGCAGCGTCATCGATCAGTTCCAGGTGCAGTCAAGCCCGCGCTACGCCGTAAACAAAAAAGGAAACAACGACACGTACTGCAACATATTCCTTTGGGACGTCACCAGGGCCATGGGCGCGGAGATTCCGCATTACGTCGACCCCGTGACATTGGAAGCGCGCGCCTACCCCGATGTGAGCGGCGCAAAGGAACTCAACGCCAACGGCATATACGACTGGCTGGGCGCAAAGGGCGCGGATTACGGCTGGGTGAAGGTCACGCCGGAACAGGCGCAGCAGTACGCGAACCAGGGTCTGCCCGTCGTCACCGCATGGAAAAACACGCAAGGCGGCCACGGGCATGTGCAGGTGGTCTGCCCGTCGGGCGACGGCCTCTACGATCCTTCCCGCGGCGTGACGGTCGCCCAGGCGGGGCGGACGCTTACAAATTATACGCCCATCACCAATATCTACAGCGAAAGGTTAAACAGCGTCGTTTATTACGCGCACGCGTGACGAAGCCCGAAATCTTTCCCTAAAGTCGGACGGCATTATGCCGATTATATGTAACATGAACGAACGGCCGCTTTACGCCAGAGATAAGGAGTGATACAAATGGCTACAAATGGCATTAACGCTTCCCTGATCCGTTTGAACGGCCTTTCCTCGGGGCTTGATACCGAGGCGATCGTAACGAGCCTGCTGAAGATCGATCAGTATAAAGTAGATAAGCAATTCAAGCTGGCGGAAAAGCTGGAGTGGAAGGGCGACGCCTACCGGTCGATCAACCTGAAGCTCAAAGCCTTCCAGGACGCGTACGTGAAGGCGTTCAGCCAGTCGTCCACCAGCATGTCCTCCGCTTCCGCCTACAACGCGTATGCCGTTACGATGAATACCCAAACGAACGCGGTGAGCATCACGGCAAACAGCAGCGCCTCCGCGGGGGCGCTTACCATCAGCAACATAACGCTGGCTACGGCGGCCCAGGTATCGGGCACGGATCTGTTCGAGGCCGAACAGAACGTGACCATTAATTTCACGCTCAAGAGCGCGTTTGGCGAGGACATTTTTGAGGGCGGCAAGATCGCCTTTTCCATCAACGGCAAGGCGTTTGAGTTTACCGAGGATACGATGATCTCCGAGATGATGAATCAGATCAATTCTTCGGACGCGGGCGTGACCATGAGCTATTCCAGCCTCAAACGCGGGTTTACCATCACAAGCAAGACGACCGGCACCGCCGGAACGGTCAATATCGTAAACACCGCAGGAACCGCGTTTGCCGCGGATGCCGCGGATGCCGCGTTCAAAATCGCGACGGGCGAAAAAGCGGGAACCAACGCGAAGGCGACCATCGACGGTGTGCAGGTGGAGAGGACCTCCAACACGTTCACCATAGACGGCATCACCTATACGCTCAAGGAAAATACGGAAGACGGCGACGTAATCAAGTTCAGCGTCTCGCGCGATGTGGACAGCGTTTACGACAAAATCAAGGGCTTTATCGACGCGTACAATTCCCTGATCGCAGAGCTGCAGTCTAAGCTTGACGAGGAAGTCTATTCCGAATACGGGCCGCTTACGGACGCGGAACGGGAAGAGCTTTCCGAAACCCAGATCAACAAGTGGGAAGAAAAGGCGAAGAGCGGCCTGCTGCGCGACGATAACGGCATCCGGACATTGCTGCAGGACCTGCGCGGCACGTTTTACAGCGCGGTGGAGGGCACAGGAATGAACGCCGCGAGCCTGGGCCTTGAGACGGAGGCTTATGGGAAGACGGGCAAAATCGTCATCAACGAGACCAAGCTCAGGACCGCGCTTGCAAATAACCCCGATCAGGTGGCGAGCATATTCACCAAGGTGAGCAAGGCCGAGGATGCCGGAACAAAATATAAAGAATCCGGCCTTGTGACGCGGATGTCGAATATCGTCAGCAGCTATATTACCAACAACACTACGATCACGTTGGAAAGCAACGCGAAAGCGGTCACCGACGCCAACCTGAGGCTCGACCAACTCGAAGATTGGCTGGCCAAGAACGAAGAAAAGTATTACGCCAGGTTTACGGCAATGGAGACCGCGTTGGCCAAGCTCAACAGCCAGACAAGCTGGATCAGCTCCCTGCTCGGGAGCCAAAGCTGACCGGACATCCTATTAAAATACCCGCGGATGAAAGCCCCCTGGGCCTTGTCCGCGGGTTACCATAACGGCGTCAGACGGTTTTTGGGAGGAACTATATGTACGCAATGAACACCGCATTCCAAATGTACAAGCAGCAGGGCGTGCTGACCGCAAACCCCGCGGAGCTGATCGTACTGCTGTACGACGGCTGTATCAAGCAGATCAAGATCGCGTGTCTCGCTATTGAAGAAAAGAATTTTGAACAGGCGAACGTCAGCCTTCAAAAAGCCCAGAGGATACTCATGGAGCTGATTAACAGCCTGGATCTGAGTTATTCCATCGGCAACGATCTTTTTACGCTCTATGAGTTCATGCTCAACGAGCTTGCGCAGGGCAACGCGAACAAGGACGTCAATGCCATTTCCGATATCGCGAGGCTCCTTTCCGAACTTCGGGAATCCTGGGCCGCGCTTTCCAAAAGCGGCGTGGGCTCCGTCGCGCAAATGGGGGAATAAGAAATGAACGCTTCCGATCATCCGGCAGGGTACGTCGAGCAGAAACAGGGGCTGCTGGAGCATATGCTCAGCCTTGTGAAAGCGCAGTTAAGCTGCCTCACGGAGGACCGCGAGGAGGACCTTGCGGCGGTCCTGGAGGAAAGCGAGACGCTGCGCGCCAAGATCGACGCGCTGGACGCGGGCCAGGGCCCAAAGACCCTGACAAAAGAAATGCGGGAGACGCTTGAAGAGATTGGGCGCCTGGATGAACAGTGCACGGCTTTTGTGAAGGAGCGCCTGCTGTTTTACCGGGCGGAGCTAAAAAGCATCCGCCAGTCCGGCAAGAACATGCAGCAGTACGTCAACCCGTATACGGCGGCGGACGGCCTGTTTATCGATACGCGGAAATAATCGCGCTCAAAAAGAGCGAAGGATACTGGAGGGGAACGCAATGTCGCTGATGGAAAGGGATCTGTTTGAAGATACGGACGATACGCAGCAAAGCCGGTATCTTACGTTCGGCCTTGGCGAGGAAATCTACGGCCTGGATATCGGCTGCGTAACCGAGATCATAGGACTTATGCCGATCTCCCCTCTGCCCGAAATGCCTCTGTTTATAAGGGGCGTCATCAATCTGCGCGGCAAGATCATTCCCGTTATGGACCTCCGGCTGCGCTTTAAAATGCCTGTGATCGAATACGGCGAGAGGACCTGCATCGTCATCATAGACAACGGCGCCCTCAACGCGGGGCTGATTGTGGAACATGTGGCGGACGTAGTCCAGATAGACGAAGCGAATATCGTGCCGCCGCCCACGTTTGAAGGGCTGCCCCAGAACCGCTGCGTCAGCGGCATCGAAAAATCCGGCGGCAGCGTCAAAATGCTGCTGGACTGCACCAAGCTGCTAAAGCCCGAGGAAGAAGAACTCCTCATGAACCTTTGACGCTTTATTCGGGAAAGAGGATTGACCGTGAGAATCAAGGAAACGTCGACGGTATTCGCGAACGCCCCCGCGACCGGGATGCCGGAAAAAAAGGTGGCGTCCGGGTTTGCGCACGAATTTTCCCGCCAGAAGCATGATGCGGACGCCGCGGAATATGAGCAGTATCTCAGGTCGCTCAAGGGCCGGATACTGGATCAGGGCGAGGTCGTGGGCAAAAAGGCGGATATCGCGGAGTTTTATAAATACCGGGCGCTGATCAGCGAGCTGCTCAACGAAACCGTCAGCAACGCGTACCTGTTCAGCAAGACCAGCCAGTTCGATCAGAGAGGCCGCCACAAGGTGTTTGCGCTCATCCGCAAGGTCAACGTCAAGCTCGACGAGCTTGCGGCGGAAATTTTAAAAAACGAGGCCGAGAATATCCGCCTTTTGAGCATCGTGGACGATATTCGGGGCCTGATCGTGGATCTGTATTATTAAAGTATTCGGGCGCTTTTAAGCGGCGAAAGGGGAACGGCCATGGCCTTTGTGCAGAACAACGCGGCTGCGGAAACGGACGATACGCAGCAAAACCGTTACCTGACCTTCCTGCTGGGGGAGGAAGTATACGGCATTGCCATAGGGGACGTCATTGAGATCATCGGCGTGCTGCCGGTAACGCCGCTTCCCAAAGCGCCGGACTATCTTAAAGGCATTATGAATTTGCGGGGGAAGATCGTTCCCGTCATAGACGTGCGCCTGAAGTTCAAAAAGCCCGCCGCCAAGTATACCGAGCGCACCTGTATCGTGGTGGTGGAGGTGCAGGAGATGACCGTGGGACTCCTGATCGACGAAGTTTCGGAAGTGCTCACGATCGAGTCGCGGGACATCGTGCCGCCGCCCGCCCTGAAGGATTCGCGCTCCAACTATATCAGCGGCGTGAGCAATACGGGCGGAAAGGTAAAGCTGCTGCTCGACTGCTCCGCTTTGCTTTACGAGTAGCGTCGTTTTCAAAACATACGGGATAGTTCAAAGGCGCGTTCCGAAAAAACCGGGCGCGTCTTATCCGTATGCATGCAATTTGTTATGTTTCCATGAAAAATGACGATATATAGAGTAAGCCCTGACTGTCTTTTTGAAGAAAGCCATAGCAAAGGACGATTTATGGAAAGCTACGTACAAAACCGGGACGTCATCAAACTGAGCGATCAGGAATTTCTGACGCTTTCGGAGTATTTAAAGCGGGATTACGGCATCAACCTCACAAAAAAGCGCACCCTCATCGAAGGGCGCATGAACCAATACCTCATGAAAAACGGCTATCACAGCTATTCGGCCTATTTCAAGGTGCTTTTCCAGGACACCACCGGCACGGAGATCACAAACGTCATAAACGCCCTGACCACCAACTATTCCTATTTCATGCGGGAATGGGCGCATTTCGATTTTTACAGGCAGGACATACTGCCGGGGCTCAAAGAGACCGTGCGGGATTGCGACCTTCGCATCTGGAGCGCGGGCTGCTCCACCGGGCAGGAACCGTATACGCTCGCCATGCTCAACGACGAGTTCTTCAGCGCGGAGCGCGCCATGTGGGACAAGCGCATCCTGGCGACGGACATCTCCCAGAAGGTGCTCGACATTGCCCGCCAGGGCATATACAGCGCGGAGGACGCGGGCAACATCCCCAATCATTGGCGCAAAAAATATTTTGACCTCAATGCCGACGGAAGGCTCACGGTAAAGCCGGAGCTGAAAAAGGAGGTTATATTCCGCAAATTCAACCTTATGGAGCAAACGTTTCCCTTTAAAAGAGAATTCCATGTGATATTCTGCCGCAACGTCATGATCTATTTTGACGCGAAGACAAAGGCGGAACTGGTTGACCGTTTCTATAACGTCTTGTGCGACGGGGGCTACCTGATCGTCGGCCATTCGGAATCGGTGGACAGGGCCTCGACGGGTTTCCATTATGTGATGCCCTCGGTGTACAGGAAGGGCTGAAGAGTATGGCATTGAAAAAAACGCGCGTCCTGATCGTGGACGACTCTCTTTTTATGCGCCAGTTTATCAGCGCCAGCATTTCCAAGGACGCGGGAATAGAGGTGGTGGGGGAGGCGGCGAACCCCTTTGAGGCCAGGGACAAGATACTCGAGCTCAAGCCCGACGTCATGACGTTGGACGTGGATATGCCCAAGATGAACGGCCTGGAGTTTTTGAGGAAGCTGATGCCGCAGTATCCGCTGCCGGTGCTGGTGGTCAGTTCCACGCCCACCGTTGTGCTCGACGCCATGCAGGCGGGCGCGGTGGATTTTGTGGCAAAGCCCGCCGCCATGGAGGAAGGGGACGCCGGCGCGTTCATTGCCGAGCTTGTAATCAAGATCAAGATCGCCTCCATTTCCAAGGTGGGGCAGTTCAAGCGCAAGGCAGGCCTTGCGGAGCTTGTGGAAAGGTCCAGCGGGGCCGCGGTCAACGAAAGCCTGCTGGTGGCCATCGGCGCTTCCACCGGCGGTACGGAAGCCACGGCGAACATATTAAACAGCCTCAAAAGCTTTTCGGCGGGCGTCGTCGTCGTGCAGCATATGCCGCCCGTATTTACCAAAATGTACGCGGAACGCCTGAACAATACCTGCGCGCTGGAGGTAAAGGAGGCGGAGGACGGGGATATCGTGCTGCCGGGCCGGGTGCTCATAGCCCCGGGGGATTTCCAGATGGAAGTGGAGCGCTCCGGCAAGGGCTACCGCGTCAAGTGCTTCAAAGGCGAGAAGGTCAGCGGGCACTGCCCTTCGGTGGACGTACTTTTTGAGTCGGCCGCGAAAGCGGCGGGAGCGAACGCGCTGGGCATTATACTCACCGGCATGGGCAGCGACGGGGCGAAAGGGCTTCTGAGCATGCGGAAAAAAGGCGCGTTCACCATCGGCCAAAACAAGGAGACCTGCGTGGTCTACGGCATGCCCATGGTCGCGAACAATGTCGGCGCGGTGCAGGCGGAGCTGCCTCTTTCGGAGATCTCCTCCCGCATGTGCCGCTGGCACGACGAAATGACGGGCGGAAAATGAACACCGGACTTTTACCGGCGGCCAAACGCCGGAACCGCGCACATATACGCATTTTTTGCAGAAATATTCGACGAAATGTACGGATTTATGCTCTAAAATACGTAAAAATATGAACAAATTGTTGAATGCGCGCGATTTGTTATGCTATACTCATTATGTATAAGAAGGGTTTGCTGTATGGAAACGGTTAGAAACATATATTTTGCCAAATTGGAGCAGGTGCAATCCATACTGGACGCCAACGCGGCAAAGGTGGGGTTCACCGCGCCGCGGTTCTCAAAGCTCCTTGCGGGCACGCTGGCCGCGCAGACCCAGACGCAGATACAGCCCGCGGCCGTGCAGGGCGCTTCCTCATACGACGGGCTCATCAAAAGCGCGGCGCAGGAAAACGGATTGGACGAGGCCCTCATAAAGGCCGTCATACAGGCGGAATCGGGCTACCGGGCCGACGCGGTGTCCTCCGCGGGCGCGCAGGGGCTGATGCAGCTGATGCCGGGCACGGCGGCGTCGCTGGGCGTAACAAACTCCTTTGACCCCGCGCAGAACATCAGCGGCGGGACGAAGTACCTAAAGAGCCTTATTGACCGGTTCGGGGACCTGCGCCTGGCCCTCGCGGCGTACAATACCGGGCCGAGCCGCATAGCGGGGCTCAATATTGCGGACCCGGACGACGCTTCGGAGTACGCAAAGATCAGCGAACGCGTGCGCGGCTATGTTTCAGACGTGCTGTCCAACTATGAGGCGTATGGTTCCCAGGAAGGAGTGGTTGTATGATACCGAAAATGTTTCATAACGTCGATCTCCTGCAAAAGGGCATGGACGCGTCCTGGCTGCGCAACGAAGTCATCACCAACAACATCGCCAACGCGGAAACGCCCAACTTCAAAAGCTCCAGCGTAGCGTTTGAGACCATGTTCAAAAAAGCGCTGGAGGACCAGGCCCAGGCGCCCGAAAAGGACGGCGGGTCCGTGCAGAAGGACGCGTTTTCCAACGATATCCCGTCCCAATATGAAAACAAGCGCACGCGGGACAAGCATATCGTATTCTCCCAAAACGAAGATATCGTGGATGTCGGAAACGGTCTGAACCAGGACTTTTCCAATACGCGCACACGGGGCAGCCACTTTGATTTCGACGGCTCCAGGGAGCCGGGGAGCCTCGACGACGTTTCGCCCGTCGTCTCCCAAAACGACGATCTCACCATGCGCATGGACGGCAACAATGTGGATATCGAAGCCGAAAACGTCGCGTTGGCGCGCAACACCATATACTATTACACCTTGACCGAGCAGATGAACAGCGAATTTGCACGCCTTGGCATGGCAATCAGAGAAGGGAAGTAAAGCGGTATGGCATTTTTAAGCTCACTTGATATCAGCGGCTCCGCGCTCACGGCGCAAAGGCTCCGCATGGACGTCATCAGCCAGAACATCGCAAACGCGAATACGACCCGCGCTGAAAACGGGGAAGCGTACCGCCGCAGGGCAGTCGTGTTTTCCGAGCGCCCGGGTACCGCCCGGTTCTCCGCGTTTTTAAACAGAGCGCAGGAAGAGCAAAGGGATCAGGTCGCCGGCCGCGGCGTGGTGGTATCCTCCATCGAGACCGATATGTCCGATTTTAAGATCGAATACGATCCCTCCCATCCCGATGCGGATGAAGACGGATATGTGCGCTACCCCAACGTCAACGAAGTGACGGAAATGGTGGACATGATGGCGGCGACGCGCGCTTACGAAGCGAGCATCACGGCGCTCAACGCCACAAAGAACATGGCGTTAAAGGCGCTCGAGATCGGCCGGTAAAGGCTGAGGAAAAGAGGAGATCATGCAGATTCAACAGCTTTCCAATATCGTGACCCAGGGGCAGCAGGCCTCTTCCGCTGCAAAGCCGGAGGGCTCCGCCTTTCCGGATATCCTGAGCAACGCCATACAGGAGGCGCGGTCCGCCGATACCACCACGCAGGCGGATACGCTCAACCTGCTTTCCGGGGACATTACGGACCTCCACACCGCCACCATACAGGCGCAGAAAGCGGAGCTTTCCTTAAACCTCGCCATACAGATCCGCAATAAGGTGATCGACGCCTACAACGAAGTCATGCGCATGCAGGTGTAAGAAATGCTGGAGGATTCGACGGGTTCCACGCTGCTGCTTATATTTGTTCTGCTCCTTGTGATTTTTGCCGCTTACTTTACAACAAGGTATTTGTCTGTGAAGGGCGGCAATCTCATGAAGGGCAAGTACATGCTGGTCAAAGACCGCGTGGCGCTTGCAAAGGACAAGCAGATCCTGCTGCTGCAGGTGGGGACGAAGCACATCGTCGTGGGGGTGACGCCCCAGGCCATGCAGCTTTTAGGCACGGTGGAGGACGCGGAGCTCCAGCCCATTGCGCAGGAGCCGCCGGCAGGCGGCGCGCAGTCCTTCAAAGAGGTGCTTGCGAAGATCTACAAAAAGGATAACGTCCCCAAATAAAACCGCCCCAAGGGTATGCTCCGGAGAGGGCAGAGAACGGAACTTTGCTATATGAGGAAAACGCAGCCGCTGGCGCCGCTTTTGCCGCCGCAACGATTCTATCAGCAGCCCCAACGGGGCAGGGACCACCGTAAGACCGGCAGGACCAAACGGATTTGGCTCTTCGTAACGGTTATTATGGTGGCTGTTTTGTTATGCGGTTGTTCCGCGCTCAGCAGCGCGGACACCTCTTCCGCCAACGGTCCGTTCGGGGGGCTGCTCGGGGACAGGAGCGAGTCGATCGATATCCTGCTGCTGCTCACCATATTGAGCGTGCTCCCTTCCATACTCATTATGCTGACGTGCTTCACGCGCATCATCATCGTGCTTTCCTTGGTGCGCAACGGCATGGGCCTGCAGCAGATGCCGCCCAACCAGGTGCTCATCGGCCTGGCGCTGTTTCTGACGCTGTTTATCATGTCCCCCATCGTGGACGAGATCAAGGTCGAGGCGTACGAGCCTTACGTCAGCGGCGCCATCACCCAGGAGGTCGCGGTGGAGCGCGCCATGGAGCCGGTGCGGGAATTCATGTTCAAACAGACATATAAATCCGACCTGAAGTTTTTCCTTTCCGCCTCCGGCCAGCCGGATACGGTGGAGACGCTGGAAACCATCCCGAACACCACGCTGATTCCCGCGTTCATCACCAGCGAGATCAAGCACGGGTTTGAAATCGGGTTCTATATCTATATTCCCTTTATCGTCATCGACATGGTGGTGGCGAGCACGCTGATGGCGATGGGTATGATGATGCTGCCGCCCGTGATTATCTCGCTGCCCTTCAAGCTGCTGCTGTTTGTCATGGTGGACGGGTGGACGCTCACGGTCAAGTCCCTCGTTTCAAGCTTCGGGTAAGGTCCGGGACCGGTCGGGGGAAAAAGGGCAATACGGCGATTGGGGTTTTTAGCATGGAGCAGTCAACGGTACTCAAAGTCATGCAGGACGCGGTGACCACCATTATGACGGTGTCGGCGCCTCCGCTCATCATCGGCATGGTGGTGGGCATTATCGTATCCATATTCCAGGCCACGACGCAGATCAACGAACAGACGCTTGCGTTCGTGCCCAAGATCATCGCCATACTGATTTCTCTGCTGGTGTTCGGCGGATGGATGCTTACGGGCCTTTCGGATTTTGCGCTGCGGATGTTCGAATATATCGGTACCGCGCATTAAAAGGGATGGACAGGATTGTAGACGCCGTCATGCTGAATATGGATTACTTCGTGCTGATATTCCTGCGGATTTCGGCGCTGATTTTTTCCTCCCCCATATTCGGGCGCAAAGCGCTGCCCAACGGGCTCAAGATCATGCTGTGCATGACGCTTGCCTATGTGATATTTGCGGCGGACCCGAATCCGAAGGTGATCGCCTACGGCAACGTGATCGAATATGTGGTGATGTGCGTAAAGGAGCTGCTGTTCGGGCTTGTATTGGGGTATGTGACCACGCTGATGTTCAGCATCCCGCAGACGGCGGGGCATGTGATCGATATGCAGATGGGCTTTGGCATGGTGAACGTGTTCGACGTGCAGTCAAACATCAGCGTACCCGTCACGGGCAACTTCCTCTATGTCGCGATGATGCTCTCCTTTTTCGCGGTGGACGGGCATCACCAGCTGATCTATATTTTGCAGAACACCTTCTCCTATATCCCCGTGGGGGAGGTCGCGTTAAATCCCGCGCTGGGCGTTTCGGCGCTTGAGGTATTCGTGCTCGCGTTTACGCTCGCCGCCAAGGTGGCCATGCCCATGATCGCGGCGGGGCTGATGGGGGAGATCATCATGGGCATCGTGGTGCGCACCACGCCCCAGATGAACGTGTTCGTGGTGGGCATTCCCCTCAAGATCATCATGGGATTTGTGGCGCTTTTGCTGCTGCTGCCGGTGTATGTGAACTTCACCAATACGGTGTTTGACAACATGTTCGAGTCCATCCATTACATGCTGGGCGGATTGGCGGCGCCCGCATGAGCCAGTCCAACGGCGGCGACCGTACAGAAAAAGCGACGCCCAAAAAGCGGAAGGACGCGCGGGACAAAGGCCAGATATTCAAAAGCGTGGATCTGACCACCGCATTTTCGCTGCTCGTGCTGTTTTTTATACTGTCCATCGCGGGGACGATGATGACGGACGGCATGAAGAACCTGGCAGTCCGGTATTTTTCCATCGGCCAGCCGGAAGCGTTCACCGTCGGGAACATACACGCGGTGTTCAAGGACGTGTATATCCGCCTTGCCGTCATACTGCTGCCGGTGCTGGCCGCGGCGTTGGTCGCGGGGATCGTGTTCAATTTCCTGCAGGTGGGCGCGCTGTTTACCGCCAAGGCGATACAGCCCAAATTCTCCCGCATCAGCATGGTGGAGGGGTTCAAGCGGATCTTCTCCAAAAAGACGCTGATCGATCTTTTAAAATCCCTTGTGCGCCTGGCGGTGGTCGCAAAGGTGGCGTACGACGAGTACACCCTGCGCATACAGGGCACGCCCACGCTGATGTACCAGGATCTGGATTTTTCCATCTCCGCCACCTGGGATATGGTGCTCGGCATCGCGTTCAAGCTCGCCATCGCCCTCGCGGTATTGGGCCCTGTGGATTATTTCCTGCAATGGCGGCAGTACGAGCGCGACCTGATGATGACCAAGCAGGAGATCAAGGACGAGTATAAGATGACCGAGGGCAACCCCCAGATCAAGGGGCGGATCAGGCAGAAGCAGCGGCAGATGAGCAGCATGCGTATGATGCAGGCCGTTGCGGACGCGGACGTGGTCATCACCAACCCCACGCACTTCGCCGTTGCGCTTTCCTATAAGGAAGGGGTCAACGGCGCCCCGGTCGTCGTGGCGAAGGGCCAGGATTTCCTGGCCAAGCGCATCAGGGAAAAGGCGAAGGAACACCGCGTGGAGATCGTGGAAAACAAATCCCTGGCGCGCAGCCTGTATTTCCATTGCGAGATAGGGGACGAGGTGCCGGAAGAATTATACCAGGCGGTTGCCGAGATACTGGCCTATGTGTACCGTCTGAAACATCCCGAGACAAGGAAGTGAACGTGTGAAGATCAAGGGTTCGGATATCATGGTGGCACTGATGGTGCTGGGCATCGTACTGCTGATTATCGTGCCGCTCACCACGGGCATGCTGGATGTGCTTTTGATACTCAATATCGCCATATCCATACTGGTGCTCCTGATGTCCCTTTACATACGGGAGACGCTGGAATTTTCCACGTTCCCGACAATGCTTCTCATTTTAACGCTGTTCCGCCTGGCGCTCAATATTTCCGCCACGCGCCTGATCCTGGGCAACAGCGGGGAAGCGGGCAACGTGATCCATACGTTCGCGTCCTTCGTGATGGGAAGCAACTTCGTCGTCGGCTTCATCATATTCCTGATCATCGTCATCGTCCAGTTCATGGTCATTACAAAGGGCTCGGAGCGCGTGGCGGAAGTGGCTGCAAGGTTTACGCTTGACGCCATGCCCGGCAAGCAGATGGCGATCGACGCGGACTTAAACACCGGCATCATCACCGAGGCGGAAGCGAAAAAGCGCAGGGAATCCATACAGCGCGAGGCGGATTTTTACGGCGCGATGGACGGCGCTTCCAAGTTTATCAAGGGCGACGCGATCGTGGGCATTATCGTCACCGTCATCAACCTGGTCGGCGGCATCATCATAGGCGCGCTGGGCCTGGGCGGCAAGGTCATGCCCATTGAGCAGGTGCTCGAGGTTTACGCTTTGGCTACGGTGGGCCAGGGCCTGGTCACCCAGATTCCCGCGCTCCTGGTTTCCACATCCGCGGGTATCATCGTCACCCGTTCCGCCAGCGAAAACAGCTTTGGCGCGGACCTTTCGGGCCAGCTGTTCGCAAAACCGCAGACGCTCTATGTCCTGGGCGGCATGATCGCTTTGCTGGGGCTTGTTCCCGGCATGCCCACCATCCCCATATTCCTGATAGCCGCGGCGCTGCCGCTTTTGGCGTACCTGAACACCAGCGCCAAGAAAAAGAAGGAGACCGGGGCCGAGGACGATACCGCGGAGCTTGCCGCGCAGGAAAAGCGCAAGCCGGAAAACGTCACGTCGCTTTTGCAGGTATACCCCATAGAAATGGAGTTCGGCTACGGCATCATCTCTTTGGTGGATACCATGCAGGGCGGGGATCTATTGGACCGCATCGTTATGATCCGTCGCCAGTGCGCCATGGAGATGGGCATCGTCGTGCCGGTCGTGCGCGTAAGGGACAACATCCAGCTCGGCACCAACTCCTACTGCATCAAGATCAAGGGCCTGGAGGTCGCCCACGGCGACGTCATGCCGGATCATTTTATGGCGCTGCGCCCGGCGGGGCTGGAGGCAAAGCTGGACGGTATCGAAACGACCGACCCGGCGTTCGGCCTGCCCGCCGTATGGATCACGGAAAACGAGCGCGAGCGCGCGGAATTGAAGGGCTTTACCACCATAGACTCGCCCTCCGTTATCGCGACGCATCTGATGGAGGTCATCAAGCATCACGCGCACGAACTGATGGGCAGGCAGCAGGTGCAGGTGCTCATCGACAACCTCAAGGCCCAGCAGCCCGCCCTGGTGGACGAAGTCATCCCCAAGCTCTTCTCCGTGGGCGAGCTGCAGAAGATACTCGCGAATCTTCTGCGCGAAGGCATCTCCATACGGGACATCGGCTCCATTTTGGAAATCCTGGGGGATTACGGCACATTGACGCGGGACCTCGAGCTTTTGACCGAGTATGTCCGCCAAAACCTCAAGCGCGCTATCACGCAGCGCTTTGTGCCGGACAACAAGGCCCGCGTCATCACGCTGGACCCGCAGGTGGAGCAGGCGATCGCTTCAAGCATCCGGCAGACCGAGCGCGGCTCGTACGCGGCGGTGGAGCCCATGCAGATACAGCGCATCCTTTTAAGCGCCAAGAACGCTGTGGAAAACGCGCTTGGCTCCGGCGGAACGCCGATATTCCTTACGGCGCCTTCCGTACGCAGATACTTCAAGCAGATTACGGAGCAATTGAATCCCGATCTCGTCGTGCTTTCGTACAACGAGCTGGAACGTGATGTGGAAATATTCTCTGATGGGGTGGTGAGCTTTTAACCTATGTTCGTCAGGAGTTATATCGCAAATGAAATGCCCGAAGCGATGGAGCGCATCCGCAAGGAGCTTGGCCCCGACGCGATGATACTCTCCAACCGCCAGATCAGAGGCAAAGGGCTCAAAGGCCTTTTTGGCAAAAAGCTGGTGGAAGTGACGGTGGCCTACGAGCCGGCGCCGGGAAAATCCATGATACCGGAACGCAAAGCGTATGAGCAGCCGCGTCCCGCGCCCGCCCAGCCCGCGCCCGCCCCCAAAAGGCCTCAGGCGGCGCAGCCCGCCGTGGCGGCGGCCCAGATTCTGGCGCAGGCGGAGCAGAGAAAGCTCCAGTCCAATGCGGCGCCCGCTTCCAAGCCGTCAGCATCCGCCGCGCCCGCGGCGGGGGCCGAGCAGAAACCGCCGCTTGACCGCAGGAGCGGCGTCAAGCTTTCCTCCGGGGCGGAGGCGATCGGCAACCGGCTGATGGAGCGCGAGGTGTTTGTAGGCGTGGCGAAAAAAATCGCGGCGCAGACCCATGAGATCACCGTAAAATTCAACGACGACCCGGAGCAGGTGGCCTACAGCCTGGTGCAGGATATACTGGGCGAGCCCGCCTCCATCAAGCTCAAAAAATACCGCATGAACATCATCATGCTGCTGGGACCCACGGGCGTGGGCAAGACCACCACAATCGTGAAGCTCGCGGGCCTGTTCACCATCAACCATGGGCTCAAGGTGGGCTTTATCAACACCGATACCTACCGCGTGGCGGCGCAGGAGCAGCTCAGGGCCTATGCGGAGATCATGGAGCTGCCCATCTGCACCGTCTATTCCCCGGAGGATGTGGAGGACGCCCTGCTCAAAATGCAGGACCGGGACGTGGTGCTGATCGACACCGCCGGGAAAAGCCCCGCGGATAAGCGCTACCGGGAAGATGTAGAGGCATACATCCGCCACAGCGGCGCGGACGAGCTGCTGCTTTGCGTGAGCGCGTCCATGGGCTACGGCGCGAGCCGCGAACTTATCAACCATTATTCCTTCCTAAGCGGGTACAAGCTTATCGTCACAAAACTCGACGAGGTCAGCGCATGGGGCAGCGTACTCAATATCTCTTCCCTGGCGAAGCAGCCCATTGCGTTTATTACGACCGGACAGAACGTACCGTTCGATATTTCCATACCCGACACGAAGCTGGTGGCCAAAAACCTGTTAGGGGAGTGCTGAAGATGTTTGACCAGGCGCAGGCGCTACGCGATATCATGAAAGCCAGGCACACGCCCCCCAGCATCCGGGTGATGACGGTCACCAGCGCGAAGGGCGGCGTAGGCAAGACAAGCACGTCCATCAACCTGGCGATCGCACTCAACAAGCTGGGGCGGCGCACATTGATCGTGGATATGGATTTGGGGCTTGCCAACGTGGACGTGATGCTGGGCGCAAAAACGGAGGGCAACCTTTTAAGCGTCATCCATGGCGGGCGGAGCATACGCGAAATCATAGGCACCGGCGTATCCGATGTGAAGTTTATTTCCGGCGGGTCCGGCGTGGAGGAAATGCTCAGCCTCAACCCGGATTCGGTGCAGGGCATCATCACGCAGCTCATGTGTCTGGAGGACGTCGCGGATACCGTGATATTTGACACGGGCGCGGGGATATCGGATCATATCCTGCGCCTCATCGCCGCAAGCCATGATACGCTGCTTGTGACAACGCCCGAGCCCACGGCGTTTATGGATGCCTACGCGCTTGTGAAAATCCTGGGGCAGCGCAACATATACCCCAATATCCGCCTCGTTATGAACATGGCGGATACCGAAAAGGAAGCGGTTTCGGCCCTGGACGGGTTTACCCGCATTGCGTGCCAGTATGCCGGCGTCCCGGTGAAAGGGCTTGGGTATATCCTCAAGGACGACAACATGTCGCGCGCCGTAAAGCTGCAAATGCCGCTTTTGATGAGTTTTCCGGAGTCAAAGGCCGCGCACCAGTACCGGCGCCTGGCGATGAACCTTTTGAATATGCCCGATACCGGCGAAAAGAGCATCGCGGGGTTTTTAAAACGCCTTTTGGGCGGCGGATAAGCGCAGCGGCCATATACCGGTTCGCCAGTAAGGACGCAACATCCGGGAGGGACAAGCATGGCAGAAGCAGCATACGATAGGGCGCAGATGCTTTGGGAGCAATATGCAAAGGACGGCTCGCAGGAAGTAAAGAACGAGATCGTCCTGCATTATATGTACCTGGTCAAACGCATCGTATATCGGTTGCTGCCCACCTACGAGGGATACAGCAACTTTGACGATTTATTGAGCTGCGGCGTACTGGGGCTGATCGACGCGATCAGCAAATTCGACGTCACGCGCGAGATCCAGTTTGAAAACTACGCCTCCCTGCGCATCCGCGGGGAGATCATCGACCATATGCGCAAGCAGGATTGGGCGCCCTCGAGCCTGCGCAGGAAGATTCAGGCCATCAGCGCCGCCTACAGCGAGCTTGAAAAGGAGCTTGCGAGGGAACCTTCGGACAGCGAGGTGGCCGCCTACCTTGGCATGAACGAGAAGGAGATGCAGAAGATCGTCAACAAAATGCATATGTTCAACGTCATGCATTTTGAGGAGATGATATCGAGCGATTGCTCGCTTGCCCAGGTGGTGCAGGACAAAGGCGAGACTCCCGAAGAAAACGTGGAAAACAACGAGATGAAGCAGGTGCTTGCGGAGCTGATAGAGACGTTGCCCGAAAAAGAACGCCTCGTCATCACGCTGTATTACTATGAAGAGCTTACGCTCAAGGAGATCGCGGGAATATTGGGGGTTTCGGAATCCCGCGCCTCGCAGATACATTCCAAGGTAATCATGAAGTTCCGCTCCAGGCTCCAGACGATGTTCAACTAGAGGCAAAGCGGAACAACCGCCGAAAGGGGGAGGTTTTGTGGCGTTTGAAGGCATAGGCTCCAAGATCATGATCCATAAGGTGACGGATTTTTCCAAGGAGGCAAGCAACCTGCAAAAAAGCGGCGAAATGGCGCAGGCGCATATCCAAAGCCGCGCCATGCATGACGCGGAACTGGCGCGGCAGCAGGTCGTTGACGTATACGAGCCCTCCGACGTCGCCATCCAGCGGGAAAAAGAGCGCGAGAAGCGGCAGCAGGAACAGAAGCGGGAAGAAAAGAAGCAGGAAGCCCATAAAAAGCCCCTGCCGGGGGAGCCCACCAAAATCGATATTGAGATATAGGCGGCATGCGCCTAAGAAGAGGGGAATATGGACTACACCTATTATTTGTTCGCTTTTTTCGTATTCGTTCTTGTATGCGCCACGGTGTACCTGAGCAGCATGCTCAGGCGGAACCAGAAGGAGGAAGCTGTAAAGCCCCCCCCGCCCGATGATTTCAGGGAGCGGGAAGAGGAGCTTCTTACCCTGTTCCACAAGCTTGAGCGGGCGATGAGCGTCATGCAGGAAGACGTAGAGGAAACGCGGGCAGAGGTCCGCGCGGACCGGGAAGAGGTCGCTTCCATGCTCGAGCGCATGCAGCACCTGACTGCTGGCATCCGGGTCAGCGCCGAGCAGCGTACGGATGAGCCGGTAAAGCGCGGCCGCGGCCGGCCCAGGACGGCGCGCGCCCCGCAGGAGGCGGAGCGGTCGGCCCCGGCGTCGGACCGCAAGAAGTCAGGCCCCAAAAAGAAGTCGCTGCGCGACCGTGTGCTGGAGCTCTATGATGCGGGTATTCCGGCCGACCGTATCGCGCAGGAACTTTCCATTTCTCTTGGGGAAGTGGACCTTGCGCTGGGCATCCAGCAGGAAAAAAGCATATAAATTTTTTCTAAAGTTTGCGGCATTTTTTTCGATACTGTTATTATACGGAATGGGCGGTCGTATTGCCGCTTGGAGGGACTATGCTGCGAGGCTTGTATCTTTCCGCCACCAACATGCTGGTGCAGCGGAAGAAAGTGGATGTAACCGCGAACAACATCGCGAATATGGATACCGTCGGCTTTAAGGCCGACAGCCTTGTTTCGCGCTCGTTCGGGGATATGTACCTGGAACGCGTGAACGACCCGGGCAATACGGAAAGCGGCGTCGGCCCGCTCAACACCGGCGTGCATATCGACGAGTTGATCACCTCCTTTGACGAAGGAAGCCTGAAAACCACGGACAGGGCATTGGATTTCGCCATCACGGGGGACGGGTTTTTTGCCGTTTCCACCACGGCGGGGGAGCGTTACACGCGCGACGGCAGCTTCGCCATAGACCCCGACGGGTACCTCGTCACCAGCGACGGCAACCGCGTGCTGGGGACGAACGGGTTTTTAAGGCTGGATACCGTGAATGTCGCCGTGGATTCGGAAGGGAATATCACGAACGCCGAAGGGGATACTCTCGGCACGCTGCGCGTCGTCTCCTTTGCGGATAAAACGGGTTTAAAAAAGATGGGAAACAACCTGTATATCAACCAAAACAATCAACCGGCCCGGAACGCGCAGGGCGTCGTCGTGCGTCAGGGGGCCTTAGAGACCTCCAACACGGATATCACGAACGAAACGCTCAACATGATGGCGGCCTCAAGAAGCTTTGAAACCAGCCAGAGGATCGTAAAAATGCTTGACGAAACGCTGGGCCGGGCCGTGAACGATATCGGAAAGGTATAGGTCTTTTGCCATGATGCAGACGTCTCTTTCAGCCAAAAGCGCGCTGCGCGCACAGCAGCAGCAGCTTGATGTAATCGCAAACAATATCGCCAACGTCAACACGGTGGGGTTTAAGTCGAGCAGCGTCAATTTTAAGGATACGCTCTACAATACCATGGTCAGGCCCACCGACGGCGAACTTCTCCAGCGCGGCACCGGCGTGCGGGTTTCCGCTATTACGAAGTCATTTGCGCTGGGCACGCCCATGCTTACCGGAGCACCTTTGGATTTTTGCCTGACCAATGACGGGTTTTTCACCCTGGAGGATCAGGACGGCAACGAAGTGTATACGCGCAGCGGCGCGTTCAAGCTTTCCGTGGAAGGGGACGGCAGGTACCTGGTGGATTCCGAAGGCCGCTATGTGATGGGGGAGGGCGGCAGGATAGAGATTCCCCAGGGGGATTTAAGCTCTCTCTCCGTGGATGGCAGCGGGCAGCTGTTCATCAGGACCACCGCGGCCGACGGTACGGCGGCGGCTACGCCCACCGCATTCGCGACGCTTCAGATCACCTCCTTTTTGAACAACGAAGGTCTGGAAGCCGCGGGCAGCAGCACATTCCGCGCCACCGCCGCCTCGGGCGAGGCGGAGACGGTGGAAAGCCCGGAGGTGCGCGTCGGATACCTGGAATCCTCCAATGTGGATATGGCGACCGAGATGACGACGCTCATCCGCGCGCAAAAGGCGTTTTCCTTTGCTTCACAGGCGGTGCGTACTGCGGATGAAATGGCTGCCATGGCAAACAACATGCGCAACTAAACCTCTGTCTGGGGCGGTAGGATGGTCAAACGGAGGTAGTCTTAAATGAAGGTAAAGCAATGCAGGATGTGCGGCAAGCTGTTTCAGTCCGTGGGCGGGTCCATGTGCATGGAATGCGAAGATAGGTTGGATCAGGAATTCCGCTTGGTGCGGGATTACCTGTATGAGCATCCCGAAGCCGATATTATGGAATTATCAAAGGAGACGGGGGTGAGCGAACGGAGCATCCTGCAGTTTCTTAAGGATGAACGGCTGACGCTTTCCGTTCCGAGCGAGAGCATCCGCTGCGAGCATTGCGGGAAGGCGATTGCCTCTGGAAAAATCTGCGCGGCCTGCAAGGACAGGTTATCAAGAATCCTGGAAAACATGACCGAAGCCGCCGCCGCGAAACAGGCGGAGAAGAGGGCGCCCGTGGAGATCATGAGTTATCAGGACCGCAGACATTTGGACGACAACAAAAGATGAGGTTCGGGGATGGAGTTGTTTCATTCCGGAGTTTCGCTTGAAACGTATTTATTATAAGCTTCGTTAGAAGCCTTTTATTGGAAGAAGCTTTCACTGGAATAAGTTTTCATTCAGGAAGCGCGAAATCAGGGACAGGGAAGTGGCAATATGAGAGTAAATTCAATTCCGCCAAAGGAGATCTACGGCCAGTATCTATGTGTGAGGGATATCCAGCCGTTCACCGAGAACCGCGTTATGCTGGCGGATCATGTGGAGCTGTCCAGCACCGCGAAATCTTTTTCCGCTACGCTCAAGGCGGCCCGCGAGGCGCTTAGCGTGCAGGACCCGGCGAGGGCGGCAAGGATTAGCGCCATCAAGCAGAAGGTCGACAACAACACCTATTTTGTTCCGGCCGAAAAAGTGGCGGAGAAGATTTTTGAAGTCTAAACAATGTACGACCGGCAGATAGACGAGGTATGGCCATGCGGGATCTGATCAAAGAACTGGAATATTACATGGCTGGCGAGCTTGAAATCTATGTCGGCCTGTTACAGTACGCAAAAAGCAAAAAAACCGCGTTGATCAAAAACGATTTGGACGGGATCGAAATGCTGGTGAAGCTGGAGGATGAGGCAATCAACCGCCTGCATACCGCATCCGCCCAAAGGGAAGACCTGTTTGACCGCATAGCGAAGGAAGACGGTTATGAGGGCAAGATCACGTATGAGTATAT
>DATMXR010000007.1:0-7210 GCA_035561315.1 Feifaniaceae bacterium | reverse complement strand
TAGACAGTGCCGTTCACGGTGCCGCCGTTGATAGTGACATTTGTGTCGTTCCGAACGGTTGCAGCAGCGTCACCGCCATTTGCGATGACAAGGGTGCCGTTTCTTTCGTCGGCATCTCCGCCCTCCGCGTTGCCGCCGCCGTAGACATTCCCGGTGGAACCGCCATTGACCGTTACGCTTGTGTTGCCGCCGTTTGTGCTGCCTCCAACCGTAGCGTCAGCGTTGCCGCCATTGAAAGCGGCCAAAATACCGCTGCTGACAGCATCGCCACCCTCCGCATGGCCGCCGCCGTAAACGTCGCCCGTGGCGCCGCCATTGACGGTGGTATTTGTGTTGCCGGTGACATCCGCATCACCATTCTGTCCATTGCGGTTGGAAGAATTGGCGTCGCCGCCCTCGGCATGGCCGCCGCCGTAGACGTCCCCTGTGGTTCCGCCGTTGACGGTGACGGTGGTGCTGCCGTTCACATCGCCGTTGAGCCCGCCGCCGTAGACGTCGCCGACCTCGCCGCCGTTGATGGTAACGCTGGTATTCCCTGAAACATCCTGGCCGTTGCTGCCGCCGTAGATGTTATGCCCCGCCACATCCGCATTGCGGACGTTGTCGTCGATGGCGCCATCTTCACTTGAATTCACGCGCGTTGCACCGCTTTCGTCCTGATCGATGGTGATCGCATGCCCGTTGCCAAACACGTTGTTGCCTTCGATCGTTACCACGGCCAGCGCCGTACTTGCAAACAACAGCCAAGCCATAACGACCGCGAGGACCGTTACCGGCTTTCTCCTCCTCATACGTTTCCCTCCCTTTTGCTTTTATTTTCTGGTTGGCTGAACATAAAACCAAAAATTCTTATGTGCTAGTCCACCGTCTTATGCCTATATTTAACCATCCGCCGGTATCAGATTGTCCCGAAAGCGGCCTTATTCCTGCCTCATTTTGGTCCCATTTCAGTTTGATGAGTATGCGGCCGCAGTTTTGCGGAGTATCCTGTCGAATAGATACTGCCCAGCGGGCTGAATTGCTATGCAGCGCAAAAAAAGGGCCGCCCCGGTTTTTCTTCCGGGACGGCCCTTTTATAGCCAACAGTCCCACTGGCTGTTGGGTGTTCTGTAGATTAAAATTGGAAAAGCTTCAGCTCTTTGAAAGCCAGTCCGCGGGGCGGATATCCGCAAAGCCCGCTTCCTCGTCCACGGTGCCCAGTACCATAAGGGGCACATAGTCCTGCACGCGCTTGGCGCGCGGCTCCTGCGTGGCAACGATGACGCCCGTGCCGCAGACCTGGACGTTAAATTCCTGCATCATGGCGGCAAGGGCCTTGGCGGTGCCGCCGCCCTTCATAAAATCGTCTATGATGAGCGCTTTCTGCCCCGGGATGAGGCTGCGGCGCGGGAGGCTCATGGTCTGCACGCGCTTAGAAGAAGCGCTCATGTAGTTGAGCGTGACGACGGAGCCTTCCGAAATGCGGTTGTCGCGCCGGGCTGTCACAAGCGGCTTGCCCAAAGCTTTCGCCACCATCAGGGAGATGGGGACGCCCATGGACTCCACCGTCACCACCACGTCCGGCTGGAGGCGGAAGAATTTCTTGGCGAATATTTCGCCCATGCGCGTCAATATCCGCGGATCTGAAAACAGGTCCACCGTGTATAGGAAGCCGCCGGTCACGATGCGCTCCTTGGCGGAAAGCTCCCTGCAAACGGAGAGTATAAACGCGGTGTCCGCGGCGTCCTCGTTAAAAGGATAGAAGCGCACGCCGCCCGCGGCGCCGTTCACGCTTTCCACCACGCCCAGTCCGTACTTGCCCAATACCGTGCGGACTGTCGTGATATCCTCGCTCAAAGTGGATTTCGCGCAGCCGAACCACTCCACAAACTCCCGCAGCGTGAACAGCCTTCCCGGCTCGCAGCTCAATGCCCGCGTGATCGCCGCCACACGCTCGCTCCGCTTTAACTTTTCCATCGATATTCTTCCTTCCCGGTATGTAAAGTACAAAACAAGAAATCGTCAGCATCATTGCCGACCATCCCGTACAGTATACCGGAAATCCCGCACATTGACAAGCTTTTATTTATAGAATGTTCGGGTAAGGCATCGGCGCTTTACCGCGCTGCGCCACGATAAAAAGGTCTCTCCCTCAGTCGGCTTGACCGACAGCTCCCTCATTCAGAGGGAGCCGAATACTGCTTTCACGGCAATCAATCAATAAAAAATACGGGAGTATCACGCTTTTCTTAGTAAGCCGCGGCCAGAAGACGGTATGCTATTTGCACAGCTCGATGCGCTTGTTTTCGCGGCTTTGGCGGTAGAGCGTCACCTTCCTGCCGATGCACTGCACCACCTCGGCGCGCAGCGGCGCTTTCAAAGCTTCGGCCGCTTCGCGCGCGCTTATGGGCGCGGTTTCTAGCACCGTGATTTTGATGAGTTCCCGGGCTTCCAGCGCAAGATTAAGCTGCTCGATCGTTTCTTGCCCCACGCCGCCCTTGCCGATCTGGAATATGGGCTGCACGGCGTTCGCCATGGCGCGAAGCTGCGCCCTTTGCCTGCTGTTGAGTTCCATCGTTCCTCCTGTATAAATCTAAATCAATTGTTGCAGGGCGCGGCGCCCCGGCGCGCCGAGGGCGTCGCGCCCTGCAAACGCAAATCCAGATGTTTCACCGGTCTTTCTTTTTCATTTTTGACCGGGCAGAGTTATTCAAGCCTGTCGGCGGAGATCACGTCGTCGTCCAGCATGACGAGTATGAGCATGCTGCCCTTGCCGGCCCGCTGCTCGATGCGCACCTCCTCGGTGTTGACGCGGGTCACGGTGCCGTGGCGCTGTTTGATTGCCAGATCGAACGGCTCGCACACATAGAAAGCGGCGGCGATGCGGGTGCCGTTGCTGCCGTTCTTTTTAAAATCGAACGTCTTTAAGCCCTTGCCGTTCCTGCCCTGGACCTCATAATCGAACAGCAGGCTGCGCTTGGCGTAGCCGCGGTCGGATATGGTCAAAAGCTCGCCTTCATCCCGGACCTGCATGGCGGCGATGACGCTGTCCCCGCTATCCAGCTTGACGCACTTGACGCCCGCGGCAGCGCGCCCCATTTCCGGCACGGTATCGAGCGCAAAACGGATGCTCATGCCAAGCTTTGTGACCATCAGCAGCGTTTCCTCCCGCCCGTATTCCACAGAAAGCACGCTGTCCCCATCCTTTATCGCGGCGGCGGCGATGCGCTTGTTGCGCGTGTTGTACTGGGCCGCGGGCGTGCATTTGACATATCCCTGCGACGTGACGAAGTACAATAAGCCTTCGTCGTTTTCCTCATATGCGGCCACGATGCGCTCGTTGTCCTCAAACGGCAGAAGCGCCGCAAGGTTGTTGGGGCGGCTGCCCGCCTTGTTTTCCGCAAGCGCCTCCACGGCAAGCAGCAGGCATGCGCCCCTGTCCGTAAACAGGCGGATGTTTTTATCCGTGCGGGTGGGGATGGTAAAGAGAGGCGGCTCGTCCCCGTTTGCGGCATTGCCCTTTGCAAGCGTTCTGCGGGCGCGGAGGCCGTCGTATATCGTTACCGCCACGTCGTCCACGATCTTGAGCGCGGCGGTATCCACCTGGATCTCCGTACTGCCCTTTATCACCTGCGTGCGGCGGAGGTCGGCGTACTTTTCCCTGATCTCCATGAGCTCCGACTTGATGAGCGCCATCAGCTTCTTTTCGGAAGCCAGTATGGCGTTGAGCCGGCCGATGAGCGCCAGTATTTCTTTGTATTCCTTTTCGATTGTCAGCAGTTCCAGGTTGGTCAGGCGCTGCAGGCGCAGGTCCAGTATCGCCTGGGCCTGTATCTCGGTAAGCCGGAAGCGCTGCATCAGCCCTTCCCGCGCGGCCTTGACCGTCTTGCTGGCGCGGATGAGCGCGATGACTGCGTCGAGATTGTCTATGGCGATCATCAGGCCCGCCAGGATATGCTCCCGCTTTTTCGCGTTCTCGAGCTCATACCTGGTGCGGCGGGTGACGACTGCCTTCTGGTGCAGGATGTAATGGGTAATGAGTTCCTTCAATCCCATCTGCTGCGGCTTGCCGTTTGCGATCGCCACCATATTGACGCCGAACGTGCACTGGAGGTCGGAATACTTCAAAAGATACCGGAGCGTCTGTTCGGCGTCCGCATCCTTTTTGAGCTCGATCACGGCGCGCATGCCCTCGCGGTCGCTTTCGTCCCGGATATCCGCCACGCCCGCGAACATCACTTTCTTTTCCTGCGTGACGGCGAGTATTTTTTCCAGCAACGCCGCCTTGTTCACCTGAAAAGGAAGCTCGGTGACGACGATGAGCGTCTTGCCGTTCTTTGTGGTTTCAAAGTGGGTCTTCGCGCGCATGGTCAGCTTGCCGCGGCCCGTCAAATACGCTTCCCTGATTTCATCGGATTGGAGCAGCAGCCCGCCCGTGGGAAAATCCGGGTAGGGCAGGTAGCGCATCAGGCCGTCCAGCGTGATATCCGGGTCGTCGATCTGCGCCACCACGGCGTCGATCGTCTCGCCCAGATTGTGCGGCGGGATGTTCGTGGCCAGCCCCACCGCGATGCCGGAAGCGCCGTTGACAAGAAGGTTCGGGAACCTGCCCGGCAGCACCGTGGGTTCGTGCAGCGTATCGTCAAAGTTCAGCGCGAACTCGACCGTATCCTTTTCGATATCCCTTAAAAGCTCCATGGCAAGCGGCGTCATCCTGGCTTCCGTATAGCGCATGGCCGCAGCCGAATCGCCGTCTATGGAGCCGAAGTTGCCGTGCCCGTCCACCAACGTTGCCCGCATGTTGAACGGCTGCGCCATGCGCACCATGGCGTCGTACACCGAGCTGTCCCCATGCGGATGGTATTTGCCCAAAGCGTCCCCCACGATGCGCGCGGACTTCCTGTGCGGCTTGTCCGGCGTTAAGGAAAGCTCCATCATGGTATATAGGATACGGCGCTGCACGGGCTTTAAGCCGTCCTCCACGCGCGGCAGCGCGCGCTCCAATATGACGTGCTCCGCATACGGCATCATGCTGTTGTGCAGCACGTCGTCCATGTTGCGCTCAAGTATGGTTTCCCCGCGCGGGGGCAATGTGTTTTCCGGGGGCTTTTTTGCCATGGTATCACCTCGGTCAAAAAGGGTACGCTACTTTTCTTTCCACGAAAGAAAAGTAGCAAAAGAAAGCGTAAGTGTATTGATTCAGCGCTTAACGGATGTAAACGACCTGAAACTGTTATTCTTCATTTACGGCCGCTTGCTTGTTTGCGTAGCCTTTTTCCAAAAACGCGTCCTGCTTGTTGAAATTCGCGTATTCGCTGATGTATTCCTTGCGGGACTGTATCTTGTCCCCCATCAGCACCGTCACCATATGCTCCACATCCGCCGCATCCTCGATGCCCACGCGCACGAGAGAGCGGTTGTCGGGATTCATTGTGGTTTCCCAGAGCTGCTCCGGGTTCATTTCGCCCAGGCCCTTGTAGCGCTGCACGAGGTAGCCTTTGCCAAGCTCCTTCGCCGCTTCCGCCAGCTCTTTCTCGTTGTAGGCATAAATGACCTTATCGCCCCTATGCACCTTGTAGAGCGGCGGCATGCCGATATACACATGCCCCTCCATGATGAGCGGCTTCATGTAGCGGTAGAAGAACGTTAAAAGGATCGCGCGGATATGAGCGCCGTCCTGGTCCGCGTCCGAAAGTATGATGACCTTGTCGTACTTCCGCTGCGAAATATCAAAATCCTCGCCGATGCCGGTGCCTATGGCGGTGATGATGGAGCGGAACTCGACGTTCTCGAGCACCTGGTCAAACCGCTTCTTTTCCACGTTGAGCGGCTTGCCCCTAAGCGGCAGTATCGCCTGAAAGCTCCTGTCCCGCCCCTGCTTGGCGGAGCCGCCCGCGCTGTCCCCTTCCACGATGAAAAGCTCGTTCCTCTGCGGGTTTCTTCCGGTGCAGCTAGAAAGCTTGCCGACGAGCGGCGCGTTTTCCAGCTTGTTTTTTTCGCGCGCCATGCTCTTTGCCTTGCGGGCGGTCTCGCGCACGCGCGCGGCCTTCATGGCTTTGTCCGCGATCAGCGCGGCGACCTCGGCGTTCTTCAAATCCTCCAGGTACGGAATGAGCTGCTCGCTTACCACATATTCCACCGCCGGGCGGGCTTCGGTGTTGCCCAGGCGCGTCTTGGTCTGGCCCTCAAACTGTATGGTTTTCATCTTGAGGGAGAGCACCGCCGTCAGTCCCTCCCGGAAATCCTCGCCGGAAAGGGAGGCGTCCTTGTCCTTCAGCACGCCGGACTTCCGGCAATGATCGTTCATCACCTTGGTGAGCGCGGCCTTGAAGCCGGTCTCGTGCGTGCCGCCCTCGGTGGTGGGAATGTTGTTGACGTAGCTGAATATGCTTTCGGCGTAGCCGTCGTTGTGCTGCATGGCGACTTCCACGACGATGCCGTCCTTTTCGCCCTTGAAATACAGGGGCGCGGAATAAATGGGGGTCTTGTCCGCGTTGAGATACAGCACAAAATCCGAAAGGCCGCCCTCGAATTTGTATTCGACCTCGCGCTTTCCCTTGCGCTCGTCCTTTAAACGCATGGCGACGCCGCGGTTGAGGTAGGCAAGCTCCCGCAATCTGCGGGAAATGACGTCGAAGTTCATTTCCACGGTCTCAAACACGCGCGCGTCGGGCATGAATGTGACGACGGAGCCCTGTTTGCGCGTCCTCCCCGTTTCGGTAAGCGGCGCCATGGGGTGGCCGGAGAGTATTTTGCCGTTCTGCTGGATGGAACGAAATTCCTGCACGTAGGCGCGGCCCTGCGTATACACCTCGGCGCGCAGCCATTCGGAAAGCGCGTTCACGACGCTCGCGCCCACGCCGTGCAGCCCGCCGGAATACCCGTAGGAGTCGTTTCCGAACTTGCCGCCCGCGTGCAGCTGCGTAAACACCAGCTCCACGCCGGAGACGCCGTATTTTTCGTGGATGCCCACGGGGATGCCGCGCCCGTCGTCCGCCACGGTCACGGAATTGTCCGCGTGCAGGGTAACGTCCACGGCGGTGGCGTAGCCGTTTGCCGCCTCGTCGATCGCGTTGTCCACGATCTCCCAGAGCATGTGGTGCAGCCCGCGCGCGCCGGTGGAGCCGATGTACATGCCCGGCCGCATGCGCACGGCGTCCAACCCTTCCATGACCTGTATGCTGGATACGTTATAATCCATCGTTTACCTCTAACGTTCATTCTAATGTAT
>DATMXR010000006.1:0-3725 GCA_035561315.1 Feifaniaceae bacterium | reverse complement strand
GGAGCGGCCGGACCTGCAGGTGCGCGCGGTCAGGCAGGCGCTTTCTTTCCAGGAAAGTCTGGAGCCGCTCGCCCGCTATCTCGCAAAAAACATCAGGGAGCGCCAGGACGGCGCTCCCCCTTCCCCCGCGGATGAACTGCGCCTGTTGTCCCGCAGCATAAAAACCAACATCCTGGCGCTGCTGCGCTCGCGGGAATGGGTGCAGGCAAAGGCGCTGCTGGACAGCCTGAAGTCCATCACGCCGGACGACCCGGAGCTGAAATTTCTGTACGCCAAGCTGCCCGACGGAATTTGATATCGCTTTGAACGGCAATATTATCTCAAAGTATTTCTTCAGCCTCGTGCGCGCGCATATGGCGTCCGTATGCACAGGGCAACAGGCGATTATGCGCAATACATGGCGTTCACAAAGCGGGACAGCATCGCCTCCTGCATGATATAATTCAGGCTGCCGCCGTTTTTGCGGCGGCGCTGATATCGTGAACAGGAGGGTAAGCATGAACGAAAAAGAGGTACGGGAGCTCCGCCGCCGTTTCAGGCCGGATAAAAGCATGATCGGCAACGTATACGGCTGTTATGTCAATGAGGACAGGAAGATCGTCGCTACGTTTGAAGAATTTCTCTCCGGCATGCCGCAGGAGGAGTCGGAACGCTTTGTTTCCCTTTTGAAAAAGTCTTTGTCCGGTTCCCTCGGGAAAAATCTCGTCAATATAGAATTCAGCGCCAGGCAGGTGATGGACGGCGACGAGCACAGGCTGCTGAATATGCTCCGCCAGACGGGGCTAAAGGATTCGGGGCTGCTGCAAACATTCTATGAGCGGGTCATTGAAACGCTGAACATGGGAAGCAACTATCTTATCCTTTTGACCCACGACGTATATTCCGTGCCGTATCGGGCCAAGGACGGCGACATCCAGAAGGATGCTTCCGACGAGGAATTCAGCTACATCCTTTGCAGCATATGCCCGGTGAAAGCGACCCCGGCGGAGCTGAGCTACCAGCTCGCGGAGAACCGCTTCCACGCCGCTTCGCAGGGCTATGTCGTATCCGCGCCGGAACTGGGCTTTTTGTTTCCGGCCTTCGACGACAGGGCCGCCAACATTTACGGTGCGCTGTATTATATGAAAAACGCCGCGGAGAACCATCAGGAATTTATCGATACGGTATTCCGCGTAGAGCCGCCCATGCCCGCCGCAGCGCAGAAGGAGACGTTCCAGGCGATATTGACACAAACGCTCAAGGAGGAGTGCAGCCTTACGGTGGTGCAGGCCGTCCACGAGCATCTGAGCGAGCTCATAGACCGGCACAAGGAAAATAAGGAGCCGGAGCTGCTGCTGCTCTCGCAGAGGGAACTCGGCGCGGTGCTGCAGGAGTGCGGCGTATCCGAAGCGCATGTCGAGGCCTTTGCCGCCGCCTTTGACGCGCAGTTCGGCGCGGACGCGCAGCTTCCGCCCGCCAACGTCATCGACAAAAAGAAGTTTGTGATCCGCACCCCGGATGCTGTGATCCATATCGATCCGGAGCGGAGCGACCTCATCGAAACGCGGGTGATCGACGGGGGCAGGTATCTGCTCGTTCCCGCGGATGCGGGCGTGGAAGTCAACGGGGTGGCTGTCCGGATCGGCGCGGAGAATTGAATGGACGGGCATATAAAAATCGACGTATATGTATGGAGAAATCATCATACCGTTTAATTTTTCCCCAAATGTGCGCCTGCCGATGCCCAGTGCCTTTGAATCGCCGCCGGAAGATGTAAAAAATAACGGAGAAAGCACCGAAGGCCAATGCCTTTGGTGCTTCTCTGTCGTCTATTATATATGGAGCAATGGCCGAGTAGGTGTTGGGCCATGTTTTTGCCGATATCGGGTATCCGGTCAAGTTCACGTGTCATGTCTTGCCCCTGCCCTCGCGATCCGAATGCAAACCGGCAATGCGCCGGGCGGGTTTACGCATTATCCAAAATCCAAAGCAAGCGCCCGCGGTGTTCAAAATAATGTCGTCGATGTCGAAGGAACCGCGCATAGTAAAGACCTGCACGAGCTCCAAGACTGCAATCGCCAGCAGGACTGTAATTAGAAACGCCGGGAATTTGCGTTGCCGGGCAAACAGAGCGGGGAGGAAAAAGCCCAGCGGTGCGAATCCTGCGAGATTTCCAACCAAGTAAACGACGCCGCGCGCGGCATCCCGCCCGGCGAATATACCGCCTATTTGTTCTGACAGACTGCGCAGCGGCACAAGATTAAAGCCACCCATAACATACGCCGACCACCGTTCCCACGTAAGACCGCCGACAAGCACATTGTGGCTTCGGTAGTTGTTGGGTATAATCAGAAGAAACAGGATTGCCAGTATATAAAGGATAAACAGGGCAAGCACAACAAGGCGGGTGGTCGCAGGTCTTTTCGTCATATTGTCCGTCCCTTCTCAATCAGCGCAAGCGCGATTTTCAGCGCGGCGATTCTGTTCTTTTGTAATGTATGCCGTGAACTGCCCGCAGCAAATTCCCCGATAACTTCCTCGGCACGGCGCAGTGCGTCTTGCAAGGATTTATTAGCTTCATTCAGCGCTTCACATTCAAACGGCATAGCCGTATCGCCGTCAATCAGCTGCAAAGCGGCATCGGCGGCTTTGACATAGGAGTCCATTTGCTTCTTCTGCCAAGAACCTTCTTTTAGCTTACCGGATGTCTTCTCCGATTTGTTTCTTAGCGATAATATTGCGCGGTGCGCTTCACGCAACTCTTCGGATGTAAAGTTTTCCATACCCGCCTGCCTCAACCTCTTAGGGGCTGTTTGAAAACCAACACAATTGTCTATTTTGATAAAAACAGGCTGCAACTTCGTTAAAAATCCTCGGAATACCTCCAGTATTCCTGCGGTTTTTGCCTTGTTTCGCCCTGTTTTTTCTCAAATATCCTGCATTTTTGAGTTTTCAAACACGCCTTAGTATCTTTTCCATCGGCTTTCCCTTCGCCAGTTCGTCCACCAACTTGTCAAGCCAGCGGATTTTCCGCATAAGCGGGTCTTCGATTTCCTCAACGTGAACGCCGCATACTGCGCCCGTGATTTTATGAGCGTTAGGGTTGATTTGCGGGGCCTCGGCAAAGAACGTCTCGAAGTCGGCGCCCTTTTCGATTTGCGTCTGCAAGCTCTGCTCATCATAGCCCGTCAGCCAGAAAATGACGGTATCGACTTCCTTTCTCATCCGACCCTTGCGCTCTGCCTTTTGGACGTATAGCGGGTAGACGCTTGCGAATGCGGTTGTGTATATGCATGGTTTCATAGTTTTTCGAGTCTCCATTTTACGATGTCGGTGATGAGTTCGCAGTCTATCGGCTTGCCAAGCGGCAGTTGTATCGCGCCTTTGGATGTTTTGTACCCTTTCAGCCGCTCCGCAAATTCAGACGTAGCCTCGCCGCCGGGGTACAGCCCGATATGCCTCGTGAACGCCGCGAAGTGGATCAGATTCTCTCTTTGCCAGAATGTCGGCATCTGCCAGGAGATTTTCTCAATAGCTTCCGGCGCGGCAGCACGAATGGTTTCGCGTATTCGCTGCAGTAGCGGACGGACTTCCTCCGGCTGCGCGGCGATGTACTCATCAATGCTGTTTGGTATCACGCAAAAGTGGTCTTGTTCCGCGTTTTTGAACTCGCGACCGCATTTCGGGCATGTCCACATTTCACTTACGCTCCTTAACGATTGCTTTACGGGTGCTATATGGGGGTA
>DATMXR010000005.1:0-3270 GCA_035561315.1 Feifaniaceae bacterium | reverse complement strand
GTCTATTAGATGTCAATTGATGTCTGATAGATTATGTATGTTGCTGCCGGTACGCGATACACTTTTATTGGGGTGAATTGCGCATGGCAAGAAGCACAAAAGTCGCGCTTGAAAACAGGGACAAATATATTGCCCTTGGTTTGAATATCGCGTACTATCGCAAAAGAGAAGGCATGACCCAGGACCAGCTTGCAGAAAAGGCGGGTTTAAGCAGATCATACCTTGGAGAGATTGAAGCGCCTAATATGATAACGGCTGTCTCTCTTGAGGTGCTGTTCAATCTATCGAATGCACTAAAAATACCTGCTTCAAAGTTGTTGGAATTCAGAGATTGACCCAACTTACCCGCTATAGCAAGCGGTTTTTCAAATATCAAAAGAAGCCAACCTCAACCCGGTTGGCTTCTTCGTTTCATATTCTTCGGTGAATGTTTCCTACCCCTCATACGCCTTCCGGAACAGCGCCAAATAGCCTTCCTTCGTGAGTTCCCGCGGGTTGCTTGCGTTGGAGCCGTTCTTTACGGACAGCTCCGCCAGGCGTTCAAAATCATCCGGGCTGACATGCAGCGCTTTTATGCCGGGCAGGCCGATTTCCGCGGACAGCTCCCGGATATGCGCAATACCCTGCGCGGCGGCTCCGGCGTCGTCCGCTTCCCGTATCCCCATGGCCCGCGCAATTTTCGCGTACTTATATTCCGCGGCGGGCAGGTTGTATTCCATGACATAGGGGAGCAGTATCGCGTTGCACATGCCGTGCGGCGCGTCATACATGCTGCCCAGAGCCTCCGCCATGCAGTGTACGGAGGCGACGTCTGCATGGCTGAAGGAAAGGCCCGCAAGCAGGCTTCCCATGAGCATATTGTCCCTTGCCTCCAAGTTGGAGCCGTTTTTGACCGCCTCCACGATGCTTTTTACGATATACTCCACGGCGTACAGGCCCACCGCCTCCGCGATCGGCTCCGTGCAGGCGGCAGTGTAGCCTTCTATCGCGTGCGTCAGCGCGTCTATGCCCGTGGCCGCCGTAATGTGCGGCGGCACGCTCAGCGTCAGCTCCGGGTCGATGATCGCCGTCTTCGCCGCGATCGCCGTGCTCTTTATGGTGAACTTGAATTTTTCCTTTGTGTCCGTGATGACGGAGGAAAACGTCACCTCGCTGCCTGTGCCCGCGGTCGTCGGTATGGTCAGAATGGGCAGACAGTCGTCCTTGATTTTCCCTTTGCCCTCATAGCTTCTTGCCGTGCCGCCCTGCCTCGCGAGTACGGCCACGGCTTTCGCGGCGTCGATGGGGCTTCCGCCGCCGAACGCCACCAGCGTATCCACCGCTTCTTTCCTTGCTTTTTTCGCGCAATCCTCCACATTATAATCCTTGGGGTTGCCCTCGATCTCGTCATACAGGATGTAGGGAATGCCCGCCGCCTCAATAAGATCGGCCGCTTTTTTTACCATTCCCGTTGAGACGAGCCCTTTATCGGTGATCACCATGACCTTTTTTGCGTTGAGCGCCGCCAGCTCTTCTCCCAATATGGAGAGCATGCCTGCGCCGTAGCGGATTTTTGTGGGCAGCAAAAAATCAAAGGAACCTGTCATGTCTTGCCTCTTTTCTTTGGTGTTTGGTTTGTACAATTGTGTTTTTATGATATATCATTTAGTAAGGCCTCGTCTAAACCTGCAAAAAAGTCCTCATAGCTGCATTTGAAAATGATTTTTAATCCTACCAGTACCCGTACCGGCACGTTGCGTTTGCCAAGCTCAATGGCTGAAAACCAGCTTCTTGACATCTTAATGTCCATTGTTTGCAACTTGGCGGCTACTACGGCTTGTGACATTCCGCTCTTCTCACGCAATCGCTTAACGTTATCCTTTATATCCATATCTGCGATCAAATTCTGGCCCATGATGCACTTCCTCCGACAACATTTGGTTGCATATATCCGAAGTATATGGTAATATCGGAGGACAAAGTGACAACATATGTTGTCGTGTTTTGCGTATTCTTTTATTGAGATATTCCCAAATGCCAGATTATAAAGAACTTTATTTTAAGCTTTCAGCGTGCATAGAGGAGTGATTGAGCTGCTGACCCAAGCGGGGCAGGGAGCAGAGGAACTGGCAATGAGCGCTCAAGGGCCGGTACAGCTTATGAAAAGTGTTCAAATACACCAAAAAGAAATAGTTGAGCAGGAACGTAAGGACTAGGGGCTGTTTGAAAACCAACACAATTGTCTATTTTAGTAAAAACAGGCTGCAACTTCGTTAAAAATCCTCGGAATACCTCCAGTATTCCTGCGGTTTTTGCCTTGTTTCGTCCTGTTTTTTCTCAAAATATCCTGCATTTTTGAGTTTTCAAACACGCCCTAGGCGCTAACGCTTCAATTCCGAATGGGATTTCACCGTGCTTTTAAAGCTAGGGACGGGGGTCAAACCATCCTGCCGGACGATTTTCCGCCGCCGCAGCATTCCGTACCCTATGAACCCAAAGCGTTATACAATACATAAAAAGGCTGCGATTTCCCCGCAGCCTTTTTAAATGCTATCGCTTAGTGTGCGGCGGCGTTTTTGTGCTTGTAAAAAAACACAGAAACACGGAAGCTATGCGCCGCCATGCCCGTATTTTGCGGGCGTGGCGGCGCATACCATGTATCAAACAAAGAGGGGGAGGGAATAGGGTGTGGCGTCTTGAGGAGCCTCTGAAAAGCCTCTGCCAGATCGCGGCCGGGTGCGTATTGAGCGTTGCGCTGCTCGTATCCGGGCGCGTGCTGCTGACGGAAGAGTACCCGCATGTTTCCGTATTCACGTACGCGGCGGAGCCCAACCGGTACGAGGTGCGCAACGAGCTTTTGCTGCAGGCGATGGAGCGGTTCGGCGCAAGTACGCCGGAGGAGGCCGCGGATATCTGGGCGAACGGCGTCAGTATGCGAAACGGCGCTGCGCAGTACTCGGTCATGAGCGCCGCGCTCAAAAAGAAATACGCAATGCAGCTCGAAGAGACCGCGCCGATGTGGGTGACCGGCGTATCCAGCCCCTGGGTCAGTTCATATTGGACGGTGTGGGCGCAGGAGCCGCAGGAGGGCCAGCAGATGCGCCAGCTGATGTTTATGACGGAAACCTCCGCAGGCCCCGGCCCTACGTATACCGCGACGCTCACCCTGGTAAAATTCGGGGGCTCCTGGCGCATTACGGACGTAAGCATGGATGAGGGGTTTTACGCATATACCGGCTTCCAACCTAAACAGCCGAATTCGGATGCTGCCGCCATTGCGCCGGGCATATG
>DATMXR010000004.1:0-9315 GCA_035561315.1 Feifaniaceae bacterium | reverse complement strand
GCATATATATTCGTGGTTTGAGAATAAGGTGTCGGCGCTTACAGCGCCGCGTCCTCGGCGGGAGACGCCTCGGACTCTAGGCCTGCGGGCCGTCGCGAAGGAATTCTTCCATTGCTTATGTCCGTACGCTTTCGGAGCGGAATCCCTCCGCCGCTGATGCGGTCCCCCTCCCTTTGACAAGGGACGCTCATTACGCCGGCAAAAATGCGGGGACGCCGCGCTTTTCGCTGCGACGTCCCCTCTTCTATAAAAAGTTCCGGGCGGGTTCAGGCTGCTTTTGCCCGCCCGTATGGGAATATTAAATTAAATGCGGAACACGCGGCGGATATGCGCCACGATCTCCTCGCCGATACGCCGCTGCGCCTCCACCGTGGAGCCGCCCACATGCGGGGTCATGCTGACCTTGGGGTGGGAAAGCAGCCGCTCGTCCTTGCAGGGCTCCTCCGCATACACGTCCGCGCCGTAACCGCGCAGCCTGCCGGAATCGAGCGCGTCAAGCACCGCTTCGGTATCCGCCATGTTGCCGCGCCCGGTATTGATCAAAATCGCGCCGTCCTTCATCAAGGCGATCTTCTCGGCCGAGAGTATCGGCGGGGCGCCCTTGGGGCCGGGCGTATGGAGGGACACATAATCGGACTGTTTCAAAAGATCGTCCAGCTCATAGCGCACATACGGGCCGTATTCGGGCTTGTGGCCGGAGCGGTTGGTGTATATGACGTTCATGCCCAGCGCGGCCGCGCGCTTTCCGGTTTCGCGCGCGATGCGGCCGATGCCGATGAGCCCCAGCGTCTTTCCCGTAATCTCCGTGCCCTTGTATGCCTTCTTTTCCCATGCGCCCTGGCGCATGGTCACGTTCGCGATGCCGATGAAGCGCGCCAGCGCGAACATGTGGCCGATCGCCAGCTCCGCGACCGAAGCGGAGGACGCTTCGGGCGTGTTGCAGACCTCTATCCCGTTGTCCCGCGCGTACGCGACGTCGATATTGTCCACGCCCACGCCGCCGCGGATGATGAGCCTGAGCCTGCCCGTCTGCCTTGCGGCATCGATAATGGGCTCGCGCACCTTGGTCGCCGAGCGCACCACCAGCACGTCGCAGCCCTTCACCTGTTCCATGAGCGCGTCGGGCTCATAAAACTGCTCCACGACCTCGCAGCCTAGCTCCTGCAGGGCTTTGACGGCATTCTTCTCCATGCCGTCGGTTGCTAAGACACGCAGCATAACTTTTCTCCTTTTTCTGTTTTACAATCTCGTCCGCACAACGCCATTGTTGCCGGATGGGCCAACGCATTCCAGCCGGAATGTTAATGTTGGTGGCGGGTCCTTAAGGCTGTTGCAGCCCTAAGCGGGGTTTGGGGCAGAGCCCCAAACGTATCCCGCTTTTTTTATTTCTCGTACTCCTTCATGAAGGCGACGAGCTTCTCCACGCCTTCGATGGGCATGGCGTTGTAGATGGAGGCGCGCATGCCGCCCACCGAGCGGTGGCCCTTCAGATTGACCATGCCGTTCTTTGAAGCGGCTTTGACGAACGCGTCGTTCACTTCATCGCTTTCGGCGCGGAACGTGACGTTCATCATGGAGCGGCTCTCTTTCGAGACGGGGCTCTTGAATATCCTGCTCTGATCCAGATAATCGTAGAGTATCGCGGCCTTTTTGCGGTTGTGCGCCTGCATGGCGGTGAGGCCGCCGATGCCTTTGATCCATTCAAGCACCAGCTTGCACACGTATATGGGGTAGCACGGCGGGGTGTTGTACATGCTGTCGTTCTCCGCCATGATCTTGTAATTGCACATGGTGGGAACGTATGCGGGCAGCTCGTCCTGAATCAAATCCTCGCGCACGATGACGATGGTAAGGCCCGCGGGGGCGATGTTCTTCTGCGCGCCCGCGTAGATGAGGCCGAACTTTGATACGTCCACGGGCTCGGAGAGTATGCAGCTGGACATATCCGCCACCAGGGGGACGTTTCCGGTTTCCGGGATGTAGTCCCACTTGGTGCCGAATATGGTGTTGTTGTAGCAGATATGCACGTAATCCGCCGCGGGATCGAGCTTAAGCTCCCCCTGCCTGGGAATGCGGCTGAAGGTCTCCTTCTTGGTGGTGGCGGCAAGGTTGATCGTGCCGTACTTCTGCGCTTCCTCATACGCCTTGCCCGCGAACTGGCCGGTGACGATATAATCCGCCTTGCCGGTCCTTAGCAGGTTCATGGGCACCATGGCGAATTGCAGCGACGCGCCGCCCTGCAGGAACAATACCTTGTAGTTGTCGGGTATCCCCATGACCTCGCGCAGAAGCGCCTGTGCGGAGACGATGATCTCATCGTACACTTTGGAGCGGTGGCTCATTTCCATTACGCTCATGCCGGAGCCCCGGTAATTGAGCATTTCGTCCCTTGCGGTCTCCAGCACGGGCAGCGGGAGCATGGAGGGGCCTGCCGAGAAGTTAAAGATACGGTCGTACGACATAATACTCACTCCTTTGTGATGTTTTTGAGGCCGCTTACAAAGCCTGCGAGGCTGTGTAAGCGGATTTTCCGTAGGTTAAAAGTGCGTTTACGCACTTTTTTCCACAAATCTGACGCGCATGTCGTCAGATTTGATTCAATATGGGGCTTTCCGCAGGGAAGCGGGTTCGTTGCCCGAAGGGCAAAAACCAATCCTGTGAATTGGTTTTAGAACCCCGGGCACCTCTCTGCGATCCCCCATACCCCCTGAGAATCTTTACCGTTCCTCGCGGAAGTAGTTGTTGCCGCAGGACTTGGGCTGCGCGTGCTCGCGGCTCTCCTTGATGCTGGTGAGTATAAGCACGAGCACGGTCGCCACAAACGGCAGCATATCGTATATCTGCATGGGAATGCCGAGATTCACATACATGCGCATGATGGAAAGCCCGCCGAACAGCAGCGCGCCTAAGAGCCCGCGCATGGGGTTCCACGCCGCGAATATGACGAGCGCGACCGCGATCCAGCCCTGGCCGTTGATGCTGTTGTGCACCCAGACGCCCTTGCAGGTGACCATCGTCACGTACATGCCGCCCAGGCCGCAGATGCCGCCGCCGATGCAGGTGGCCAGGTACTTATAGCGTGCCACGTTCAGGCCCGCCGCATCCGCGGTCGCCGGGCTTTCGCCCACGGCCCTGAGATTCAGGCCCGTGCGGGTGCGCCCGAGGAACCAGGCGAGTATGAGCGCGATGACGATGCCCAGGTACACCACGAAGTTGTACCCGAAGAGCAGCTTGCCGATGTACGGGATATCCGAAAGCCCGGGGATCGTGATGTTGCCGAACGCCGCTTTGGTGACGTCCGATACCGCGGCGTAGCCGCCCGCCTTCAGCGCCATATGCTCGCCAAAGAAATTGGCGAAGCCGGTGCCGAATATGGTGAGCGTAAGACCTGTGACGTTTTGGTTGGCGCGCAGCGTCACCGTCAGGAAGCTGTAGATGAGCGCGCCGAACGCGCCGCAGAGGAATGCGCCCAGCACCGCGAGAAGCGCCGAAACAAAGCCGCTCGCCGCAGCGCCCGCGGCCGCCTCATAATAGAACGAGGAGGCGAGGCCAGCGATGCCGCCCATGAACATCATGCCCTCCACGCCCAGGTTGAGGTTGCCGGATTTCTCCGTCAAAATCTCGCCCATTGTGCCAAGGAGCAGCGGCGTCCCCGCAAGTACGGCCGCGTTGATGAGGTTGATCAAAAGGTCCATCAGTTGCGCTCCTTTCTGCCGCGGAATATCAGCCTGTAGTTGATAAAGAACTCGCAGCCGAGCATGAAGAAGAGTATGATGCCCGTAAGCACCTCCGCCGCGGAAGCGGGTATCTTGAACGTGGTCTGTATTTTGTTCGCGCCCTTTTCAAGCACCGCGATGGCGAACGCCACGAACAGCATGACATAGGGGTTGAGCTTACTTAGCCACGCGACGGTGATGGCCGTGAAGCCGACGCCGCCCGCGGTGGTATCCGTAATGGTGTAGTCCGCGCCCGAACACTGGATGAAGCCGACGAGGCCGGCCAAAGCCCCGGAAAGGAACATGGTGCGGGTGATGACGCGGCTTACGTTCATGCCCGCGTATTTCGCGGTATTGGTGCTCTCCCCCACGACGGCGATCTCATAGCCCTGCTTGGTGCGCGTCATATAGATGCCCACGAGCACCACCAGCACGAGCGCGATGACCCAGCCGATATGCACGCCGAACAGCTTGGGCAGCTTCGCGATCTCCGCAAACATGGCGATCTTGGGGAAGCCGCGCAAGGCGGGATCCTTCCACGGGCCGTTCTGCAGGTAGGACAAAAACGCCAGCGCGATGTAGTTGAGCATGAGCGTAAAGAGCGTCTCGTTGGTGTTCCACTTCGCCTTGAAGAACGCGGGGATAAGCCCCCACAGGCCGCCCGCCAGCACGGCGACGACCGCCATCACCATTAGCAGCGGGAGACGCGCCATATTCTCATATTGGAAGAGCGCAAAATAGCTTGCCGCCATCGCGCCGACCAATATCTGTCCCTCCGCGCCGATGTTCCAGAAGCGCATCTTGAACGCGAGGGAAATCCCCAGGGCGGTGACCAGCAGCGGGATGGCGATGCGGATGGTTTCCAGCATCGCGGTGTTGGTGCCCACGCTGCCCACGATCATATCCTTGTAAACCGCGATGGGGTTATGCCCCAGCGCCAGTATGATGAGCGCCCCGGTCAGAAGCGCCCCGAATACGGCGAGCACGCGGATCAAAATTGCCTTGTTGCGCGGGATCGTGTCCCGCTTGACCATGCGCACGAACGGTTCGTGGGAGGCCGCTTTCTTTTTCCTGCCCATTTACGCCTCCTCCCCGAAGCCGTGCTTCGCCTTCTCTTCGTCCACGTGCACCATCATGAGCCCGACTTCCTCCTTGGCGGTATTGCGCGCGTCCACAACGCCGCTGAGTTTTCCGCCGCACAGCACCAGCACGCGGTCGCACAGCTCCAGCAGCACGTCCAGGTCCTCGCCGATAAACAGCACGGCGACGCCCTTTTTCTTTTGTTCGTTCAACAGATCGTAGATCGTATAGGAAGAATTGATGTCAAGCCCGCGCACCGGGTAAGCGACGACGAGCACGGAAGGGCTGCTTGCGATCTCGCGCCCCAAAAGCACTTTCTGCACGTTGCCGCCGGAAAGCCTTCTTACGGGGGTCGACGTGCCGGGCGTGACGATCTCCAGCCGGCCGATCAGCTCCTCCGCCAGCTTCTTGGGGGCTTTGCGGTCCACAAAAGGGCCCTTGCTGCTGTTGTAGCTTTTGAGCATGACGTTGTCCACCATGTCCATGGACGCCACAAGCCCCATGCCCAGCCGGTCCTCCGGCACGAACGCCATGGCCACGCCGCGGCGGATGATTTCTGTGGGGGTCTTCCCCGCGAGGTTTTCTTTTGGGCCGTCCTCCCCGTAATAGAGTATCTCGCCGGACTCGATGGGGTACAGCCCCGCTATCGCCTCGCAGAGCTCCTTCTGGCCGCTTCCCGCGATGCCCGCAACGCCCAGGATTTCGCCCGCTTTGAGCGTGAAGCTCACCTGATCGAGCGCCCTGACACGGTCCGCGTTGACGCAGGTAAGCCCCTTGACCTTCAGGCGCGCGGGGGTATAATCCATCCGCTCGCGGGAGATTTCCAGGCTGACGCTGCGGCCCACCATCGCCTCGGTCAAAGACTGCACGTTCGCGTCCTTGGTTTCCACCGTATCGATGCAGCAGCCCTTTCTCAATATGGAGACGCGGTCGGATATGGCGAGCACCTCGTTGAGCTTGTGCGTGATGATGATGATCGCCTTGTTGTCCGCCTTCATGTTGCGAAGGATCGCAAACAGCTTATCCGTTTCCTGCGGCGTCAAAACGGCGGTCGGTTCGTCCAGTATGAGCGTGTTCGCGCCGCGGTAGAGCACCTTGATGATCTCCACCGTCTGCTTTTCGCTCACGGACATGTTATAGACCTTCTTGTTGGGGTCAAGTTCAAAGCCGTACCGGCTGCTGATCTCCCTGATCTCGTTGGCGAGCGCCCTGCGGTTGATATGCACGCCGCCGGGCAGGCCCAGCACGACGTTTTCCGCCGCGGTCAATACGTCCACGAGCTTGAAATGCTGGTGGATCATGCCGATGCCCAGATCGAACGCGTCCTTGGGAGAGCGTATGACGACCTCTTTGCCACCCACATAGATCTCGCCGCTGTCGGGAAAGTAGATGCCGGAGAGCATGTTCATCAATGTCGTCTTGCCCGAGCCGTTTTCGCCCAGCAGCGCCAGTATTTCGCCGTGCCTGACGTCCAAACAGACCTTGTCGTTCGCGCAGACCGCGCCGAACGTTTTGGTGACATTGCGGATACAGATGGCATTTTCAGCCGGTAGTGTCAAGAAGAGTCCCCCTTTCGTACCTTAAGCGGATGGAACAGCAAAACAATCGAACCCCACGCCGGTTGCTTTGCGTGTTGCATCCACAGGGGCGCTTCCACCATACCCATATATCGTTGAAAAAAGCCGGTATAATCTATTAAAAAAGCCGGAAAAGCTTACTTTTCGATCTGATCGTGCCGGGGCCGGGCGTAATCCTCCGCGTCTCCTGCGGGGAATTTTTTAATGTTCCGGGGGCGCGGGACGCGCCCCCGGAATTTAAGCGTCTGTTATCCGTTCACGTGGATGCCGGGGATGATGTAATTCCAGGAAGGAGCGCTCTGCGGCTCGACAAATTCCTGGCCTTCCGTGAGGTCGATTGTGACCTTGTTGCCGGAGAAGTCTACGCCTTCGCCCTGAAGGGGTCCTACGAACACCTTGAGCTCGCCGGAAATGAGCTTGGCGCGGGCCGCTTCGATGGCTTCCTTGGTGCCCGGGGCAATGACGGCTTCGTTGAGGGCGGAAATGTCGACCACGCCGTCCTTAAGGCCGCCGGAGAAGTCCGTGGGGATGGGGGCGCCGTCCACAACGGCCTGCACGGCCTGGGTGAGGAATACGCTCCAATCCCAGACGGCCGAGGTCAGGGACGCCTTGGGGGCGGCCGCGATCATGTCGGAGTTGTAGCCGACCGCCCATACGCCGTTCGATTCAGCGGTGGTCTGGGTGGCGGTGGAGTCCGCATGCTGACCGAGGACATCGCAGCCCATATCGATGAGGGCCTGCGCAACCTGGGCTTCCTTGGTGGGATCGTTCCAGGAGTTGGTGTACATGACTTCCATGGTCACTTCGGGGTTCACGCTCTTCGCGCCGAGATAGAAGGCGGTGAAGCCGCTGATGCACTCCGCGAAGGGCATGGCCGTCACGTAGCCCAGCTTGTTGGTCTGGGTCTTGAGGCCCGCGGCGATACCGGAGAGGTACCGGGCTTCATAGATGGCGCCGAAATAGTTGTGCATGTTGCTAAGGCCGCTCGAAGCCGCCTGGTAGCCGGTGGCATGGCAGAACTGGATTTCGGGGTGCGCCTGGGCGGCCGCGAGCATGTAGGCTTCATGGCCGAAGGAGGTGGCGAATATGATGTTGCAGCCCGCGTCTACGAGCTCGTTGATGGCGGCTTCGCAAGCGGAATCTTCGGGAATGTTGTACTTGGAAAGGACCTGCTCGGGCTTGAGGCCCAGGTTTGCGATCATTTTCTGGGTGCCTTTGTCATGGTTGTAGGTATAGCCGCCGTCGCTGGGGTCGGAGACGTGTACAAAGCCGACCTTGATGTTCTCAAGCGTGACGCCTTCCGCGGCGGGCGCCGGGGCTTCGGTCGCGGCGGCTGGGGCTTCGGTCGCGGCCGCAGGCGCTTCTGTTGCGGCGGGCACCTCGGCAGGCGCTGCGCATGCTGCAACGCCGAGCAGCATGGCCATTGCCATCAGGAGTGCGATCAGTTTCTTCATGCGGTTTTCCTCCTCTTTCTTCTTGTTGCCTGTATTTTCCTATCCGTTTGACCGGATAAAGCAACCATGTGTGACACATAGATATACGCCCAAAATGAATAATCCGTATTATATAACGAACATTCTATTTTGTAAACAGGTAACAATTTCGGGTTTTTATTGGATTCGTCCGCTTTTTTCCAGCGCGTTGAGTTCAGGCGGGCAGGAAAACGGCTCCCCCGTAGCCTGCATAGCGTTTGCAACATCCTTGAGCCCGCTGCCCGTGCAGATGACGGTAACGGTCTCGTCTGAACCGATGATCCCATCGGCTACCGCGCGTTTGACGCCCGCCGTGGCGGTGACCCCGGCGGGTTCGCCGAACACGCCCTCGGTGCGGCCCAGGAGGCGCATGGCCTCCAAAATCTCGGCATCATCCACGGCCGTCCATGCGCCGCCGCTTTCGCGTACCGCGCGCAGCGCCTTTTCCGGATTGCGGGGCACGCCCACCGCGATGCTGTCCGCCAGCGTGTTTTCCGGCGTGGGCGCCAAAGGCTCCCCGCTCTTTGCGGCGTTTACGAACGGGCAGCAGCCGGAAGACTGTACGCCCAATATCTTCGGAATCCGGTCGATGACGCCAAGCTCGTATAGATCCCGGAAGCCGTTGTATACGCCGCCTATCGTGCAACCGTCCCCCACGGAAACAGCGACCCAGTCCGTAGGCAGGAACAACAATTGCTCCGCGATTTCCAGGCTGACCGTTTTTTTGCCTTCCGTCATGATGGGGTTGATGCCCGCGTTGCGGTTGTAGAAGCCCCATTTGTCTATGGCGGCGCGGGAAAGCTCGAACGTGTCCCTGTAATCCCCCTGCACGCTCACGACGTTCGCGCCGAATATCAGAAGCTGCGCCACCTTGCCCTTGGGCGCGCGGGACGGGACGAATATGACGGATTTCAGGCCCATGCGCGCCGCGCCGCCCGCAAGCGAGGAGGCGGCGTTGCCGGTGGAGGAGCAGGCGACGGTTTCGTAGCCAAGCTCCTTTGCCCGCGCCACCGCCACGGCGGAAGCGCGGTCCTTCAAGGATGCGGTGGGGTTGAGCCCGTCGTCCTTGATATAAAGCGCTTTTAGCCCGAGCTCCCTTTCCAGGCGGTTGGAGCGGTAGAGCGGCGTCCAGCCCACGCGCAAAAAACGCTCCCAGTGGCGTCCCTCCACGGGCAGAAGCGGCAGGTAGCGCCACATGCTGTTCGTGCGGTCCTTCAGGAGCGTTTCGCGGGTCAATTCCTTTTTGATGGCGGTATAGTCGAACAAAATATCCAGTATGCCCGTTTCCCCGCAGTGCGGGCAGGTCAGCATATCTTCCGTATAGGAGAATTCCGTGTTGCATAGCGTGCAGCGGTATCCTGCAACATGCATGTGGGGCACGCACCTTTCCTGCCGGGCGGCAGCCTTATCGTAAGTCAAATGTGATGGATCATGTTTATCATACACCAAGTTCCGCGGCTTGTACAGGCT
>DATMXR010000003.1:0-24506 GCA_035561315.1 Feifaniaceae bacterium | reverse complement strand
ACTATTAGCAATATAGAACAAGTATATAAGTTGTTATTTCGTGCGGTTTGAAAATCAATGTTTTCGTCAGCGGGGGTGCGGCAATGAAAAAAAGAAACGCGCAGGAGCGGCGCCAGGAGATCGCCGGGCGGCTGGTATCGGAAGGAAAGATCACCGTTTCGGAGCTTGCAGGGCAGTACGCGGTATCCACGGAAACCATACGCAAGGATATGATCTGGCTGGAGGAAAACGGCCTTGCAAAGAAGGGATACGGCGGCGCGGTTGCCGCCACCGCGCTGACCGAGCGCTCGTTCTTGGAAAAATCCATCCGCAACCGGCAGGGGAAGGCGAATGTGGCCAAAAAAGCGGCGGAGTTCGTTAAAGACGGCGACGTGCTGCTGCTCGATTCGGGAAGCACCGTGCTGAGCCTTGCCAAGCAGCTGGTGCTAAAGCGCGATATCACGGTGTTCACCAATTCCCTGAAGGCGGCGCAGCACCTTGTGGACCACGGCGTCCGGGTATATTTGCCGGGCGGGGAGGTCCGCAGCACCAGCAACGCGCTCACGGGCGGCTGGACGCTCCGGGCGTTCAAAGAAATCAGGGCCGATCTTGCGATACTCGGCACAAGCGGCGTCAAAGGCCGGGGCGGCCCGTGTGTGGAGAGCATGGAGGAGGCCGAAGTGAAGCGCGCCATGATGGCGTCCGCCCGCAAAACCATGGTGCTTGCCGACGCGAGCAAGGGCGACTGCGACGCCCTGGTGCAGTTTGCAGATTGGGAGGATGTCGATTGGTTCATCACGGAGGAAACCATCGGCCGGGAGGCGCTCGAATGGATCAGGGAAAAAACGACGGTGCTGTTTTGCTGACAGGCGCTCAACAAGCAACCTGCGAAGCCGAAACGGGCAACGTGTTCGCCATACAGCCCTTTTCCGTGGACGACGGGCCGGGCATACGGACCGCGATATTCTTAAAGGGCTGCGACGCGCGCTGCCTGTGGTGCCACAACCCGGAAAGCATCTCCCCGGGGCCGCAGCTTTCATTCCTTGCCAGCAAGTGCGTCCATTGCGGGGCATGTCAGGCTGTGTGCCCGGGCGCGCATACCGTAAGCGAAGGGAAGCACGAGATCAATTGGGCGAACTGCGCCGCCCGCGGAGCGTGCGTAAAAGCCTGCCCTGCGGGTGCGCTTTCGATGATAGGCAAAACCATGACGGTGCGGGAAGCCATGGACTCGGCGCTCAGGGACAGCCGCTATTACGGCGGGACCGGGGGCGGGGTGACCATAACTGGCGGCGAGCCTATGGTTCAGGCGGGTTTTACGAAGGCGCTGCTGGTTTACGCAAAGCGGCACGGCCTGCACACCGCAATAGAAACCAACGGCGCGGCCCCGTTTCAAAAATACGAGGAGTTGCTGCCGTATCTTGACCTGGTGCTGTTCGATTACAAGGCGACGGGAAACGGGCAGTATGAGCGGCTGACCGGCCTTGACCGGGAAACGGTATTATGTAATCTCCGGCATTTTAGTGAAAGAGGGGTAAACATCGTGCTCCGCTGCCCCATGATCCCCCGGGTCAACGCAACGCCCGGGCATCTGGACTGCATCGCGGAGCTGACCCGGACATACGGGAATATACTGGGGTTCGAGCTGATGCCCTACCATGCGCTGGGCACGTCAAAGGCAAAGCAGACGGGGATGGACGCACATCCATTTGAAACGCCGGACGTACAAACGGTTATGGAATGGGAGCGGCACATCCTTGCAAAAGGCGGGCGGAAACTGGAGGGTATATGATGAACGCACGCATACGGGAGATGCGCAAAAGCGTGGAGCAATTGAACGGCGCGGGGGTAAGGCGGACGTATTTTTACCCGCTCGCCTATGAGTCGTTAAAGTCCACCCGGACGGAGCCGGTGCAGCTGCGGCGGGCCAAGGCGCAGGCCTACCTGCTGGAACACGCGCCCATTGCCGTGTTGCCGCATGAGCTTTTCGCCGGCACCATGACGGCCTATTGCCCCGTGGAAGAGGATGTCCCCTCTTACGGGGAGCAGCGGGACGCGGCGATAAGTATCATCGAAGACTATCTTGTGAAGAAGCGGACGGAGCGGACGGAGCTTGCGCAGGACAGGAACAAAATCAAGACGTTCGAGGACGAGTTCACAAAAAAGAAAAGCCGCTGGGCGCTGATGAGCCGCGTGCACCACGACGCGAACATCAGCTATGCGGACCTGCAAAAAGTGATTGGCGAGATGCAGGCGCGCTACGCCAACGAGCCGGGCCTTGAAAAATACGAGATCGGCAGGGAGCTGGAGCGCGGGTTCAAGATCGATTACGGCGCGGAGGTAAAGCGGGAGATCGACTCGCTCCCCTGGTTTGCGGCAAACCACCTTTCTTTGAACTATGCGCGCGTCATGAACACGGGCTTTGACGCGCTGATCGCGGACATCGGGGAGAAAGCAAGCCGTGCGGAGGGCGAACGGCGCGAATACTACCTTGCGGCGGGCATCGTGGCAAAAGCCGCCGCCAATTTCTTTTTGCGGTATGAGGACGCGCTCAAAGCCGAAGCGGAGCGGGAAGGACCCGTTCGCCGGGCGGAGCTTCCGGATATGGCGGATATCTGCCAGGCGCTCTCCCACAGGCCCGCACAAAGCTTCCGCGAAGGGATACAGTTTGTGTGGATGCTGCACATCATGGCGAGCGTCACATGGGGCTCGGCGCTCTCCTTCGGCAGGTTCGACCAATATATGTTTGAGCTTTACGACAGGGATTTAAAAAGCGGGCGGCTGACGCGGGAGGACGCGAAAGAGCTGCTGTGCTGCCTGTGGCTTAAGATCAACGAGCCCAGGCTCCGGACCGTGCAGAGCATGACGATCGGCGGCGTCACCCCCGATGGGGAGGATGCGGCGAACGGCCTTACGGCGCTTTTGCTGGAGGTCATAAAGGAGATGAAACTGCCCTACCCGAATGTCGGCGTGCGCCTGAATAAAAAAAACGCGCCGTGGCTGATCGACGCGGTAGCGGACTCCATCAAGGCGGGCGCGGGGCAGCCGATGATTATGTCGGACGAAGTCTGGATCGCGAACCTGAAAAAGCTGGGGTACGCGGACACATACGCGAACGATTATTACAACATGGGCTGCGTGGAGATCATGGTCCCCCACAAACAGCCGAATTGGGGCATTACGGACCCTATCGCATTCCCCATGCTGTTTGAGGGCGTGTTCCGGAACTATCAAAAGGGCGCGTATCAACTGGATACGTTCGACGAGTTTTTAGAAGCGTACCACGCGGAGCTGAAGGCCGCGGTGCAGGCGGATAAGGACGAAGCGGACGAAAAGCGGAAGGATATCCCCGGCAAGTGCTATGACCCGCTCGCGTCGCTGATGATAGACGGCTGCCTGGAAACCGGAAAGGACATGTTCCAGGGCGGAAGCGAGCTGGGCACGCATTGGTCGTTTTACGCCTACGGGCTGGGCACCGCAGCCGACTCCATGGTCGCCGTGAAAAAAACGGTGTATGAGGACAAAATCCTCACCATAGACCGGCTTGCGCAACTGCTGGAGCTGGATTTTGCCGGCGCCGATTCCATCCGCCCGATGCTCACGCACATGCCCCATTACGGCAACGACGAGGACGAAGTCGACGCGCTCGCGAAGGATATATTGACCCAATTCGACGATATGGTGCTTGCGTACAACAGCAAGGGCCAGAGCGACAAATACGTATCCACGCTGTTCGGGTATTTCTTCCACATCTATCATGGGGAGATCACCGGGGCCACGCCCAACGGGCGGCATAAGGGCGAGACATTCAGCGACAGCATGGGGCCTTCCCAGGGCAAGGACGTGAACGGCCCGACGAAAATGCTCAATTCCGTATTGAAGCTCGACCACGGCGGCGTGACCGGGGGTTACGCGCTGAATTTGAAGATCAACCCGGCGCTTGTGCGCAGCCGGAGCGGGACCAACGTATTGAAGGGGCTCATCGCCGCATACCTGGAGGACGGCGGGCCGCAGATCCAGGTGAATTTCGTGGACGCGGAGGTGCTCAAAAAAGCGAAGCTTGAGCCGGACAAATACCGGAACCTGATCGTCCGGATCGGCGGATACTGCGAGTTTTTCGTCAACCTGGACGGCGCGCTGCAGGATGAGATCATCACGCGCACGGTCCACGGGCTATGAATGTAAGAGGAGAGCGTTATGAAGACAAAAGCGGTGCGCCTGTACGGCGTAAACGACATCCGGTTTGAGGAATTTGACCTGCGGGATATCAGAGAGGACGAGCTGCTGGCGAGCGTCATAACGGACAGCCTGTGCATGTCCACCTACAAGGCGGTTTTGCAGGGAAGCGGGCACCGGTGCGTGCCGGACGATATCGCAACAAATCCCGTGCTCATCGGCCATGAATTCTGCGGCAGGGTGGAACAGGCCGGCGCAGCGCTCAAAGACAAGATAAACGTCGGGGACCTGTTTACCGTCCAGCCCAAAATGACGGACGGGAATACCATAAAGGGCCCGGGCTACAGCTTTCCCTGTTACGGCGGAAACGCCACGCATATCATCGTGCCCGCCGAGGCAGTGAACGGGGGATATTTCCTCCCCTACTCCGGCGACGCCTATTTTAAAGCATCCACGGCGGAACCGCTGTCCTGCCTGATTTCGGCGGCGCGCTCCCAATACCACTTGGGCGGGAACAGCAAGACCCATATCATGGGGCTGAAGCAGGGCGGCTGCATGGCGATACTCGCGGGCTGCGGCCCCATGGGCCTGGGCGCGGCCGAAGTGGCGATGGCGCTGGAGCAACGGCCAAGGCGCATCGTCATCACGGATATCGACGAAAAGCGGATCGCCCGGGCGAAAGCCGTGTTAAAGCCCAAAAACGGCGTGGAGATCGAGATCGTGAACACAAAGGATATGGAGGATCCGGCCAAAGGGCTGAAGCGGTACGCCTTTGGCTCCGGCTTTGACGATATCTTTATCATGGCCCCCGTTCCCAGCGTGATCGGGACCGCGGACGCGATCGCCGGAACCAACAGCTGCGTCAACTTCTTTGCGGGGCCCACCAAAAAGGAGTTCGCGGCCACGGTAAACTTTTACGACGTCCATTACAACGACAAGCACATCATAGGCACGTCCGGCGGCGATATCGACGATATGAAGGAAGCGCTGCGCCTCCTGGAGGAAGGGAGTATCGACCCGTCCATATTGATCTCCCACATCGGCGGGCTAGGCAGCGCGGCGGAGGCCACGCTCCGCCTTCCCGAAATTCCGGGTGCGAAAAAACTCATTTACTGCAATATCGATCTGCCGCTGACCGCTATCGACGCGTTTGAAGAAAAAGGCCGCACCGACCCGCTGTTTCGTGCACTGCATGAAATATGCGCCCGCAACAGCATGCTCTGGTGCAGGGAGGCAGAAAAGTATTTGCTGCAAAACGCGCCGGGGCTGTAAGAGAGCGATTGACATGCAAAGGGCCGCTCGGGGCTATCGGGGCTATAATGGCAGGGCGCAAGAAGTGTAAAGGCCGCATTTTGGCGGCCCTTGGGGGGCTGCGGGAAATCCTCCCGCTCCCCGGCATATTAAATTTTCAACTTGCAATGCACCCTTTTCTGCGGTATGATATTATACGCGTCACGGGGATGTAGCCCAGCAGGTTAGAGCGCTTCGCTCACATCGAAGAGGTCGGGGGTTCGAGCCCCTCCATCCCCACCAAAGCAAAGAGGTCGCCAACCGGCGACCTTTTTGCTTTGGTCAGTAAGTTCAGAGGGGCTCGAAGGGCGGAATAGCAAACGCGCCGGTGACGCGTTTGCCCGCGCCGCTTTAGCGGCCCTTGGCGGAAGACGCCTTCGGGCACTAGGCCTGCGGGCCGTCGTAGCCGACCATGGCCGCGAGCGATGTGAGCGAGCGGCGGGAGACTAGCGGAGGAGTCTCCCCATCCCCACTAAAATGTTAGGTAGTTATAGATGCCATACGGCCAAAGCCGCATGGGCGAGGGCAACGGACTGGTTCAGGTCCTTTCCGCCGCAGAAGGTTTCGTACCCGGAGGCAGGGAGCGTCTCCCCTTCCCCGGCAAAGTGCGGTACCCGCTGCCAGCGCTTATCTGTTTTTTCCCTGTACCGATGCTTTAATCAAGCTCCTCCACCGTCACGGTTCCGAACAGGGTACGGCCCCGGGCGTACTTGGCCAAGCCGACCATGCCGTGAGAATAGCGGCCATCTTCGGCCTGCAGCACCGTTTCCCCATTGATATCCAGGGTCAGGCTATCGCCCGCTGCGGCGAATGTAAGGATATAACTCTCTCCGGCAGTCCAGGGGTAGGAAGCGGTAGCAAGCCTTTTCATCCCAAAATCGTTGCAGAAGATAGAAATCTCCCCCTTGCCGTCCAAGCCCGCGTAGTAGCCGCGCATCGCGCCCTGTACGCGCAGAGACACCAGATGGCTGTCCCCGATGGCTGGGGTGACTGGCACACAAACTCGGACATTTCGGGTGTAGAAGCTGCCGGTCATGGCCTCGCAATGCTCCAGGCACATGGCCTGCAGCATTGTGCCCTGGATATCCCATGCGCCGTGGTTATGGGAGAAGGGCGTGATCGAAGCAAATTCCTTCTTCTGTTTATCCATCCGTATCGTGTAGCGGGCCGGGCCGCTTACCCGGAAATGGTCCATCAGCAGGCGTCCCATATCCCGCCCTTTGGTAGACGGCGTATCCCCCTCCACTATGAAGCCAATCTCATCCACCATTGCGCCGTTCAGGTCGGGGATGATGAAGTCAAACGCCGTCCAGTCCTCGCCAAGCAAAAATTGCCCGCCTATCGCGGCATCCTCCCGGGTGGACGTGTTGCGCACATAAGGCTGGATGAACAGTCCTTCCCCGCTCCAGCTGTCGGCCTTTAAGGTAAACTGTACGCGCTGGCCCGGATACGCCTGCGGAGAAAATACCGGCATATACCGCTCGTCCGAGAAGTCTGCCCGGCGGTAGAACGGCTTGTGGTAAATCTTACAGATTTTTCCGCGCGCCATGCGATCTATAAACACTTCCAGCGCGCCGCCTCCATCCGCTCCCTCGCCCTGCGCGTTGGAAAGGCTGCAGTAGAAAGAATCCGACACCCGGAATCCATGGGTAGAGCCGGGAAGTTGAAAGTCAAAGAACAGATCGCGGCCCGGATCCCGTAGATTGTCCGGCGGTGTCTCTCCTGCGCGCAAATAACCGGTGCGGGCCAGCTGCATCGCATAGGTAGGTAAATCCAGAATATTCAGGCTGCCGCTGATGCCGGACAACACAACACAATCATTGATGGGCGCGCGGTAGTTAGCGCGAATTCCTTCGAGGCCGCAGGCCGCCCCTAGTATGGAACCGATGGAACCGCTGTTGCTATCGGTATCCCAACTGGCCATAGTGGCGATCTCAATCGCCCGGTTGAAGTCACCGCCCGAGTATAGCATGGCCATGGCGCAGACGCCGGCGTTGGGGATCACATGGCAGGCGCCCGCATATTTGTCATAGCCCCAATGGTCGTTCAGATAAGCACGGCAATCGCGCCAGTTCTCCGGGTTCTTGGCGTGATAGTCCATTACGGCGCGTACCACCTGGCTGTAGAGGCTGCCCGGATCGGTTACCGAAAGCCCTGCCGCCATGATTTCATGCACATCCCGTGTGACAAAAGCCTTGGAAATACATGCCGCGATATATCCTGCGCCCTGCAAGGCGTTGCCATCGTGGCTGACGCGGGCGGCGATGCGTGCGTTGCGGGCCGCTTTTTCCGGGTCGTTCGGGTATACCAGCCCGAAGGTATCTATCGACAATTGTCCGCCGATCTGTTCAGCCAGAACTTGCCCGTTTTGCACCATGCTGCCGCTTTGGGGCGGCCGGATGCCCGCCTTCAGGTTCAAGTAGGCCGTATGGCTGGTGCTGACTCCATAGCCGCCCCACCAGAACAAGCCAATCCCGTCCCGGGCGTAGTTCAGCCAGGACTTCGATACGTCCTCCGAGGTCATCTCCCGGTCCGCCGGGATATCAAACATGGTGCGGCCCACGTGATATGGCACAGCGGAATCATCGTCCGAGGCGAACATCTTAAATTCCTTCACATAATCGGTAATCTCACCGAAGACACGCTGTATGCGTTCATAGGTCCAGGCATCCGGCTCTACCGGAGCGCCAAGTCGAATCCCGGCATTCATGCCGATGAGGCTTGCATATATTTTTCCCAAATAACCTTGTACCAAGTTTTTGCCCTCCTTGGCGCTGCATTTAATCGGGGAAGGGGCCGACGGTCGTCCTCCTATTCATCTTGCGGCTGCCGCAGGCAGTCATGCCTACGGCAACCGCAAGCATTGGAAGTACAGTGGCTGCGGCCTGCGTTTAGCCGAGAACGCCTGCCAGATATTCGGAGAAGGCGTCGCCGCTGGCGGCGTTCCACTCCTGGACAAAGCTGTCAAAGTCCGAGATGGGGCGGTTGCCGCGGATCACGTCCGCAGCAAAATCGTTGTACAGGGAATTCATGGCATCCCAGTTGGCGGCCAGCTCATTCGGCACGATGATATTGATATCATCGCTTGCATACTGCTGTGCCAGCGCCAGAGTGTCCAAGGCGGGCTCGCTCATCAAGGGAGTTGCCAGCGGCGGATTGGGATCAAAGTTGTAGCTGGTGCCGAAGAACCGGCTCCACCAACCGCCGGCCTTGTCGGTACGCACGATCTTGCCGTCCTCTACGTTGTAGTGGATGCCCTCCACACCCAGCAGATCCAGCACGCGGCCCTCGGGGCTCGCCATATATTCCATTACGGCCCATGCGGCGTCCTTGTTGGGAGAGTTGGCATAGATGGAACGACCGCGCGTCTCCTTGCTGACATCAATAGCTTCAAAGCTCTGGGTCACGCCCTTTGCGGGAGGCAGCGCCACCAGTTGGGCCGCTTCGCCCTGCTCGGCCGTGATCTTGGTGTTATACACATCGATGACCGCGCCGCAGGTCCCCAGTATCATGCTGGTCTCGCCGGTATAGAAGCTCTGCTCCATCTCTTCCCATCCCTTGGTGATATACTCGGGATCCAGAATGCCTTCGGCATAAAGCTTGGCATAGAATTCCAGTTTATTTTTCTCAAATTCCGTTGTCTTACCGTATACCCATTTGCCATCCACCTTCATGATGGTGGAAGTGACGCCGAAAGCATGGTTGAACAGGCTGTCCAGCCGGGCGAAGGAGCCATCCATGGTGAGGGCATATTTGGAGTAGCCGCCCTCCACGATCTCCTTCATGAAGTTGTAGTAGTTTTCGATGGTCGGATCGGCAATCAGGGCATCCGCGCTCTGCAGCTTTTCAAGAATATCGCCGCGGATAACAGGGGTTTTGACACTGATGTCGTTAAGGTACAAAAGATAAGGATAGTTTTGCAGGCGGGTAGCGGTAAAGCCTTGCATCAGCTCCTTAACATAGGTAGAACTCTCCACATAGGGACGCAGATCCTCCAGCAGTCCCTCCTGGGACACGGCCAGATCACCGCCCTGGAAATAGATGATATCCGGCGCTATCTGGCCAGTACGTACCGTAAGAGGAACCACCTCGCCATAGGTGCCGGCCGGGGCTTCAAGTATCTCCAGCTTGATATACATGCCCTGTTTGGACATGTTTTCGTAGAGTTTTTCGCAATAGGCGATCACGTCTTCGTCCGTGGGGGACAGATCTTTGCACAGGTAGGTAACCACAACAGGGTCCTCCGGTGTGCCGAACAGGGGTGCTGCCGCTTCCTCACCGGAACCGGAGGGCGGAGCGCTGGGGCTGGGGCTTGTACTGCTCGGACTGTCCGGGCTGTTCGATGTCTGAGAAGCACAAGCTGTCAGCAGGCTGGCGGCCATAAGCACGGCCACAAGTAGGCATCCGATCTTCTTCATGTCAATCCTCCTATCACTTTTTATGATTCAACGCATGGCACAGCAAACGGATCATTCCTTCACCGAGCCCTGCATGACATCCTTCGCATAGTATTTCAGGACAATGGGGTACAGGAGCAGGATGGGAAGAATCGCCACTATGATGGTGGCATATCTGATCGCGGTGTAATCCATCCTTGCCAAATCGTTGTAGTTCATCAGGTTGCCCGCACCCACCAGGCTGGCGGTATCGTTTTCCACCACGAACTGCCGCAGTATCACTTGCAAAGTGGTTTTTGAAGGGGTGCTGATATAGATGCCAGCCTTGATATACTCGTTCCAGCGCATAACTGCATAGAACATGCTGATGGTAGCAATGCCGGCCTTCTGGAGAGGCGCCACCACCCGAAACAGGATCGTCATATGCCCCGCACCGTCTATGCGGGCGGCCTCCAGAACCGACTGGGGCACCCCCTGAAAATAACGCATCATAATGATGAGATAAAACACGTTCACTGCGTCCACCAGTATGACCGACCACCGGCTGCCCATCAGCCCGATTTTCTGAACCACCAGATATTCCGGAACTAGGCCGGGGTCGAACAACATCATGACGATCAGAAACACCATAATCGCTTTTTTCAGCACCAGCTGCGGCTGCACCAGCACATAGGCCGCTATGGTGGTGAGCGTGATGTTGATGGCAACGCCCACCACCGCGATAAAGATGGAGTTAATGAGGGAGGTGAATATGTTTGGATTGCTAAACACCACCCGGTAGTTGTCCAGAGTGAAATCCTTAGGCAGGATGTCTAAGCCGGTCATGTGGATGGAGGCCGAGGGGCCGGACAGGGAGATTGCCAGGATATTCAGCAAAGGGATGATCATGGTCAGGGTAACGCCAAATATGATCAGCATGAGGAGTATTTGTCCGATTGTCAGTCTGTTTTTTTTCTTTTTCATATACTTACCCACGCCTCCTTTCAATGACTTTTCTGCGGCTTCGATTAATGGTCTCTATGCCCATATGGTTTGCCCTTTTTACATTGTGATTCGCGAAGGTAACGCCGGATATCCGCGCCCCGGCGCCGAATCCGGCTTCAACGAGACATGACTTTTGTTACCAGACGCCCTTGCCGGTCAGCTTTTTTGAGGTGAAATGCGTTCCCAGTACCAGGAACACACCGACAATGCCCTTCAGAAGCCCCACGGCGGTGGCAAGAGAATATTGACCGCCCTGTATACCCAAGCGGTAGATATAGGTGTCAAGGATATCGATAGACATAGCCACCGAGTCGTTGGTAAAGTTGAACACCTGATCGAACCCGGCGCTGAGGAAGTAGCCCAGATTGATGATAAAGAGAGTGACCATAGGCGTGACCAAGGCGGGCATGATGATGTTCCGTATGATCTGCAGGCGGTTGGCGCCGTCGATGGCAGCTGCATCGTAGAGGTTCGCAGGGATACCGAGTATGGCAGTGAAGTAAATGATGGAATCCCAACCCAGGCTGCGCCAGATAGAGGACAGTACCAACACTCCGTAAATATGAGATTTGCTTGTCATGAAATCCACGGGGGCAGCTCCAAACCAGCCCAATATCTGGTTAATACCGCCACTTGATGGGGACAGGAAGGATATCCAGATGCCTGTGATAGCCACCCAGGACAAAAAATGCGGCAAATAAGAGACAACCTGGGCGTAGATGCGAAAATATCTCAATCGCAACTCGTTGAGTAAAATGGCAAACAAAGGGTAGACGGGAAAAACCAGCACGTATTTGTAAAAGCTAAGCTTGAGGGTATTCCCCAGAATGGCCTTGAATGTGGGGGATGCAAATATCATTTTGAAGTATTTCAGCCCTACCCACTCCCATGCGGTAGTGGCTTTGAAGTCGAAGAATGCCAGCCGCATATTGATGATGGGCCAAACCCTGAAAATGATGAAATAGAGTATGACGGGAGCCAAAATGAGGTATAGCACCCAGTCACGCCGTATATGGTTTAGCTTTTTGCGCATGGGAACCTCCTTGACGAATACTTTTACGGCTTACGGGATCTCAATGCCCATCAGCGGGGCGTGCTGCTGGGCGCCGTATACGTCCCGGTCACCTATGGTGCCGGACGAGGCATCGCGCAGATAGGTGATTTTAACGCCCAGAGCGGCGTCGAAAAATACAATGTCCTGGATGGCGGTTATGGGAATGCAATACAACCGGGCAATCAGCTCCTTGTTAATGATTCCCGAATCCTTCACTCGCCGATAGGCGACCTCGTCGTCAAACAGCACATCCAGCGTGATCTCGAAGGGACCGCTGTTTTTACTGCGCAGGATGCGGGCGAGGTCGTACAGTGTGTCAGCCATGGGGGGTATTCCTCCATTCCACAGGGAAATATTCCAGCCCGTCCTTGCATTCCATGGTGTGGTAGATGGAGAATTCATACACCGGGCCAAAGGGCACATCAGAGGGAGCGAAAGGGAAAGCCAAGTTGCCCGCGGTGGATTTGCGGCCTTTAAAGCCATAGTGCAACAAACTGCTGCGCAGATAAGAGCAGATGTCGTTGGCATTCTCCTGGCTTTGCCGCGAGACCACCTCCATCAGGACGCACACCTCATAAGGCGCGTACCCTTGCCCCAGACAGGGCTCGGCGTTGCCCATCACCCCGTTGATCCCATAGTTGATGAAGTCAATGATGTAGCTGTCCGGATCCGGAAAAAAAGCCTTTGCCGCCTCTGTTACATCCTTTTGCGCCTGCGGCAGATGACCGATCATGATGGGATCGCGTATCCCCGCCACTACGAAGCTGCGCCAGCCCACCCGGCGCGCGCCCTCCAGCTTGATGGTATAGACGGGCGTATTTTGGACACGGCTGCCCCGTACTCGCACCCGCCGGGAGTTCACCGCTTCGAAAGTACAGGCGGAAAGGTCCAGCACCATGCCCGGCCCCCGCAGCAGATAGGGATGATCTTTTTCATAAAAGGTATGGGCAGCCACGCTCACCGTTTCGCATACCCGGTCAGGATTGGTGGGGTAAACCTCGAAAGCGTCGGGATACAGGGCACCCATGATGCAGTCCTTGGTGGTGCCCGGGGTAGCGCAGAGGGCGCCGCATTCCAGTATCTTGCCCAAATGCACACACAGGGCCGGGTCGAAGCCACGGCGGATTCCCACCGCAGCGAAGGGGGCAGGATCGTAGGCGCGGCCACATACCACAATGTCGGCGCCGCCGTCTAAAGCAGCGATAATGGGTTCTACCCCCATCTGGGCCACCACCGAAGCGGTCTCCCGCACCGTCTCGGCGCACAGAGGCAGGATGTTAGGCGACATGGACTCGACGAGGCCGTTTTGGATGCCATCCAGCACCGCCTCATGGGGGATGTCCGCCCAAATGACAGCGATCTTAGCCCATAAGGCTTCTTCCTCTAAAATCTCATGAATGATATCCAACGTCCATTCCACATGCACCCGTGCCCCGCTGCCTCCGGCCGAGCCGATGATCAGAGGGATCTTTCGCGCAAGAGAAGCGCGGATCATGGGCTGCAAGTCCCTTTTGCAGGCGTACCGACTTACGATGGGCACCCCCGCTCCCAGCTTGTGCGGGCCGGCGTCGGTGGAGCCGGCGTCCACCACAATGGCGTCAGGATCATCCGCAAGGCCCTCCTGAAAGGATGTAAGCGGATACCCATACCCCAGTATGCCGCAGGGCGATAATATTTTCAGACTGTCTTCCACATTATTTCCTCCGGTCGGGTGATAGTGCCTCGGCAGGTAAATCAGTCGGCGGAGAGCTTCTCCACAGCTTCGGTTATCTGTTTCATATGATTTTGAACAGCCCTGCGCGCCCCTTCCAGATTCCGGTCGCGCACGGCGTAGGCGATCGCCAGATGCTCCTCTTCGATGGCGTCCCGGCGGCTGAGGTTTTTGCGGCTCTGCTGAGCGATTTCCGAAATCAAGTCGTAATACATGTCGATGAAGTTCATGAACAGGCTGTTTCCGGAAAGCTCGGCCAGGCGGAAATGAAAATAGTGATCGATGTTGCTGTGCGCCTCGTCGCCTCGTCCGCTTTCGAGCTGTTCGATCAGATCGGCGATATCCTCGTCGCTGGCCCGGCGCACCGCCATTTCGACCACCTTCACCTCCATGCCTTCCCTCATCTCCACCAGCTCCAGATAGCTGCCCTTTTTCAGCACCGACATCACCGACCCGTTCAGCCGCTCCGCTTCCAGAGTCTCACTGACGTAGGTACCGTCTTTGGGCTTCCGACGGATATAGCCGCGGGCCTGCAGCACCGTGAACGCCTCGCGCAAAATGCCCCTGCTGACGCCGAGAATGTCGGCCAGCTGGTTTTCCGGAGGCAGCTTATCACCGGGGGCAAGTTCGCCCGACTGTATTTTTTGTATGATCTCCAGAACGACCTTATCGGACAAACGATCGTTTCGAATCGATTTGAAGGCCATGTTGCACACGCTCCTTGCGATAATTTATTGTGGAACCGTAATCGGATACCTCGCAAACTTGCCATGGGAATGCTTTATTGCTCGGCAAGCGCCGCGAGGCGGCCGGCCAACTCTTCAAGATCGATGCCTTTGGCAAAACTCAGGCATGTGCCGGTGGGGTAACGTGTCTTTTCCCGCCACACGGAAGGAATGGCTTCCGCGCCAAAGCGAGCGCCCAATACCGCACCTGTGATGGCGCCAATCGTGTCCGCATCCCGGCCGAAGTTGCCCGCCAGGGTAACGCCCTTGCGGAAATCGTCGGGGCAGAGCAGCAGCACTCCGAAGGCTTGGGCCACGGCCTCTGGCACGGCGGCCTTATAGCTGCACCAGAGCTCGTCGTGCAGGGGCATCCATGCGTCGAGCACCGAGCCGCCCGCAGTATTCACAATTTCCCCCGCCCGTTTCAGCGCGTGGGCAAACCAGCTATCCGGTGGCGGAATGGCACACACTGCCGAAAAGATCTCGTCCATGCCGGCGTTCACCATGGACAGGCTTACGGCCACCGCTACCGCCTGCGCCCCCCAAATGCCGTCGCGCGCATGGCTTAAACAGGCGTCCACGGCGGCAAGCTCGGCAGCCTTTTCCGGGCGCCCCGCACACACGATGCCGATGGGGGCCGTGCGCATGGCGGCTCCGTCGCTGTGGGCGTATGCGTTATAGATGCCCGTCTGCGGCGGCTGCAGGCCCCGGCGCAGGTTGCGCGCCGCCTCAATCTCGCTGGCGCCGCCCCGAGGGAACTCTTCCTGCACCACAACCTTTTCCATCCAGCCCCGCACCACGTCCGCCGTGGAAAAGCGCCCGCCGCTGTCCGCCAAAATGGTGGCCGTAAGAAGGGCGAACTCGGTGTCGTCGGTGCTCCAGGCGGCGACGCTGTTGAAGTCGGTAGTCATGCCGTAGGCGAGCTGGTTATCCGGCTTGCGCGAAGCGTCTCCGAAGGAATCGCCCACCGCAAGGCCCGCAAGCACGCCGTAGGCCTTATCTTCCAGAAGGGCCTTATCGGCCAGCAATTGTTCGACGCGCAGCATTTGGCATATGTCCTTTCTATTAATCAAAAGCGGTTCGAATTACAGTTCCATGATCGCAAAGCTTCGGTATACGGCCCGCCCCATGGCGAGGGTGCCGCAACCAACCATACCGTAAGAGAAGGCGGCATCCCACGCTGTAAGGACAGGTTTCCCGTCGACCCGCAGGGTGATCTTATCGTCCTCCGCCTGCAGGGTCATGGCGAGGGGACGGTTATGCTCCCAAACCATCTCGGCCTCGGCCAGCAGTTCCATTCCGAAATCATTTTTATAGATCGCCACTCTGTCGGCACCCGACAGCCCTGCCCAGTAACCCCGCATAGCCCCTTGGCAACGTGCGCACAGCAGGTGGCTGTCGCCGTATTGGGGCAGCAATCCGGCACTCACTCGCACGTCTCGGCAGTGGTAGCGGCCGGTAAACGCCTGAGCGCTCCCGGAGGTAAACAGGCACATTCCCTCCGGCTCCAGCGTCCATGTGCCGCCGTTATGGGAAAAGGGCGTTACCGAAGCGAATTCTTTGCACTGCTTTGCAAAATCTATAGTGAAGTCCGCCTTGCCGGAAACCTTAAAATCATCGATAAACAGCCGCCCGGTGGAACGGAATTTGGCGGGGGTGCTTCCCTCGATCACAAACCCGATCTCGTCGATGACGGCGCCGTGCGTATCCGGCAGGGTCCATGTTATTTCCGTCCACCGATCCTGTACCGGCTTCACAAAGCCCTGTACCCATTCCTCCTTGCTATAGGCCAGCCGCAGATAGGGAGCAACGCCGGGCTCTTCGTTGCCGGCCCACTGATCCAGCCGCACCCATACGGAGAACGTCTGCCCGGCGCACACCTGTGGCGAGAATACCGGCATATAACGCTCGTCGCTGAAAGCGTCCCGGGTATAGAAAGGCTTGTAGAACACTTTTGTGCGCTGCCCCCGCTCCAGCCGGTCAAACAGCACTTCCAGACTGCCGTTTCCGCTATGCGCCGCCTCGGTGGAGTGCCGCAGCCGGAATTGGTAGGGGTTGGACAGCCGCATGCCGTGGGTACTGCCTGGCAGTTCGAAGCCGAATGACAGGTCGTCGTTTTCCCGCAGCGAGCCTTCCAGCGGCAGGCCGGTAAAGCGCCGTGCCAAAGCACACAGCTCATCGGTATAGCCGGGAATATCGAGGATATTCAGGGAACCGGCAATGCCGGAAAGAACGATATTATCGTTGATGGGACGGCGGTAATGATCGGGAATCCCTCTAAGACCGTTGGCGACGCCAAGCACAGTGCCCACGTTGCCAGCGTTGCAGTCTGTATCCCAGCCGCACATGGCGGCAATTTCGATGGTGCGGTCAAACCGCCCGCCGCCGTACAGCATGGCCAGGATGCAAACCCCCGCATTGGGGATGATATGGCAGACGCCGGTATACTTGTCATAGCCCCAGTCCCGCTCCAACATCCTAAAACAGGCGCGAAAGTCATCCGGATTTTTGCAGTGAAAGTCGATAACCGCGTCCGCCACCCGGTGATAATGGGAATCCACCGGAATCAGGTTCAGGGCCGTTTGGATGATCTGGCCGATGTCGTCGGTGCGGAAAGCCTCCGCGATGGCGGCGCAGAAGAAGCGGGCACCGTTGAGCCCCTCGCCGTCGTGAGATACAGAGGCTGCCAAGCTGCCGAGCTCTGCAGCTTTTGCCGGTTCACCCGGACAGATCAGCCCCCAGGTATCGATAAAGATCTGCCCGCCGATCTGCTCGGACAGCACCTTTCCGTTTATCGCGGCAGAGCCGGAATCCGGTGCGGGGATGCCGTTAAGCAGATTGATGTAGGCGGTATGCTCCGAGCTGATACCATAGCCGCCCCACCAGTACATGCCAACGCCGTTTCTGGCATAGTTCAGCCAAGCCCGCCCTACATCCTGAGGCTGCGGATCCCTTTCTCTTGCGTCGTCCAGAAGGGCGCGCAGGAAGTAGACCGGCCCGTTGGAGTCGTCATCCGCGGCGAAATTTTTATACTCCCGCAGATATCCCTTTACGTCGCCGTAGGTCTGCCGGATGCGTGCCTCGGTCCAGATACCCGGTTCAACCGGCGCACCCAGCCGTATGCCTGCGCACATGCCCAAAAAGCCGGCGTAAATCTTTTCTTTGATCTCTGAAATTTCCATACTCTTCTTCTTGCGCACGCATGTGTGCCGCAGATGTTTATTGCCGAATCGTTCAATTGTTGAATTGTTTAACAATTGGATTGTAGCACAGCGTTTGCCGCAATGCAATAGCATAAATAAAAAATCGGCGATTTGATAAATTGTCACTGTGCTTTTCCGTTTCGCATGGAAAAAACGGCAAAATGCGGTTGCAGCCGCCCGAATCACCTCAAAGGCCGGGCGGAGCTTCCTGTGCCTGTGAATCCCCCACACGGCAGATTGACAGACGTATGAGAAAGAAGTAGTGTGGAAAATAAAACATAGCGTTTATATCCATGAAAGGGACGTTTCATTGCGATACGCCGCGTCCCTTGGTTACGGACAAAAAAGGAGGCCGCCATGTTTAAAAAAATCATGATAGGTAACGACCACGGCGGGGTGGAGGCGAAGCAACACATCCTGCGCTACCTGCAGCAAACAGGCTATGAGGTCATAAACATCGGGTCGGACACCGAGGAAATCGTTCGCTATCCCTATTATGCCGCCCGGGTGGCCACCGCCGTGTCTTCAGGTGAGGTGGATGGAGGGATCTTGATTTGCTCTACGGGGATCGGTATGAGCATCATCGCCAATAAGTTTAAGGGCGTACGCGCCTCCCTTTGCACGAGTCACTACATGGCGCAGATGACTCGGCGGCACAACAACTCCAACGTGCTATGCCTGGGCGGAAAAATAACCGGGCAGTTTGAGATGGAGGACATTTTATCCGCCTGGCTGGAAAGCGAATACGAGGGCGGGCGGCACGCCATTTCCTTGGCAATGATTGCGGACGCGGAAGACAGCATGCTGGCAGACAACTGGCAGCCGTCTGAGGGCCCGGCGCCGAAAGCTTAGCCAATATAAAAAGCAAAAGGAGAATATCCATGAAAGTGTCGGTTGCGATTGCGGATGCCAAGGCAGAACCCTTCGCCTTCGTGGTATGGCGAGGCTTTGCCGAATCGATGGAAAAAGCCGCTCAACTCGGTTACCAAGGCGTGGAGCTTGCTCTGAGGAGTCGGGAGGATATCGATGCGGATGAACTGCGCTCGCTGCTGAAAAAATACAAGCTGGAGGTCAGCTGCATCAGTACGGGGCAAGTGTTTGCCAGTCTCGGCCTCACCATGACCGACGTCGACGACGATCGTCGCGGCCGGGCCGTGCAGGTGCTGTCCGGACTGGTGGAACTGGCCTCAGAATTCGGCGGCATGGTGAATTTGGGCAGGGTGCGCGGCTTTGTGGCGGAGGGCCGGGATATAGAGCATACGGAAACGCTTTTCCTGGATTCCCTCGGGAAGCTGCTGCCTCTGGCGGAAAAACACGGCGTGCTTCTGGTGGTGGAGCCGGTGAACCGATACGAGACGAACTTTATCAACAGCCTGCCCGAGTGCGCCGTCCTTCTGAAAAAAGTGGGGTCAGTACAGATAGGGATCATGGCCGACGTGTTCCACATGAATATTGAAGACGCACGGATCGGAGAGACCATTGTCGAGTGTGCCTCCATGCTCCGATACGTGCACTTGGCCGATTCAAACCGCTTGGCGCCCGGATGGGGGCACCTGGATTTCGGCGAGGTGTTTGGCGCGTTGGGACAATGCGGATATAACGGCTGGATGACGGTAGAGTGTCTCCCCCATCCCACGCCGGATGCGGCGGCCCGCCAAGCTATGGAATTCCTGCTGCCGATGGTGAGAGCATACAATAACGCGAAGAGGCGCATATGAACCGTGATGAATTATACAAGTTGCGAGTGTGTTAAACTTCGCATGTCATCATGGCAAAACCTCGCCGGAGAGTTTGCTCAATCGCCAAGAAATAGCCAAGGACAAAGCTTCTTTTCCATAAAATAAATTATCCCAAACAGAAGATGCCCATGAGGCTCATCGCCAGAATCCCGGCAAACATCTGAACATAATCGGCCATAACCCAGTAGTTCATGGTAAAATACCCGGTGCCGTAAGCGATAGAATAAATCTGTATTTTGTTCAAAAGCGGGACATTTCAGCAAACTCACATGTATCCTCCACACAATGGAGGACAACTTATCGTTTTATGACAGTTCCGCCTTTCATCACCAGCTTTACCCGGCTGAGAGCGGAGATATCCGCAAGCGGGTCGCCATCGACAGCAATGATATCAGCAAACTTTCCTTTTTCCACGGTACCGACCTCATGATCCGTCCCAAGAAGCCGCGCGCTGTCCCGGGTGACAGCAAGCAGCGCTTGCATATTGGAAGCGCCGATGTTTTCAATGAAATACTTGCATTCGAGCCAGAGCATTGTGTGGTTGAGATCGGTACCCAAGGCAAACTTTACGCCTTCCTTCAGAGCCTTGCTCATGACTCGGGCGGTTTGTTCCCGCGCTCGCCATACCTTTTCATGCCACCAGTGCGGAAGCTCGTCCCATTTATGGGTCTTTATCGTGGGGGATTCAAAGCCATGCACCGGGTCGAAAAACAAAATCAGGTTGGGATCGCTTATATACCCGCCATACTTTTTGAAATAAGGAATATCCTCCTCTTCGATGAGGTTCGCGTGTTCGAGCGAGGCGAGCCCGGCTTCAAGCGCCCACCTGACCACCTCGCCTCCGATACAATGCCCGGCCACCTTGATACCGCAGCGGCGCGCTTCTTCGACCGCCACTTCCAACTCGCGTTTCGTGTATGCGGATACCTGTGTAAGATCGCCTTTCAGATAATCAAGATAGGTTTCTCCTCTTGATACATTGGAGATAAAGAGTTTGATCACATCGGCTCCGTTAAATATCGCACGGCGGACGGCCTTGCGCATCTCGTCCTCGCCATCGGCAACAACGCCTATTTCCGGAGCGGTGCCGTTAGAGGGACGGATAGCCTGCGCGGCCACCTGAAGCCGCGGGCCGATGATTTCTCCGCGGTTGATTGCGTCGCGGAGGATCACGTCCACACAGCCCGTGCCATCGCCTAAGGCGCGGGCGCTGGTTACGCCGCACATCAAATCGTCTTTGAGCGTGACCGCACCGCGGACCGCACGCAGTCCATCCGGCTGAAGATGCTGCTGCTTTACAGATTCATCGCGCCTCGCATCCTCACCGACATGAATATGCGAGTCGATCAGGCCGGCCATCAGGGTATCCTGCCCGCAATCTATAACGCTGGCGTCCGCCGGAATCTCGATGTTTGCAGCTTCATCGACGCGAATAATATACTCGCCGTCCACAACGATCACCGGGGAGAGCATCGGCTGAACACCGGTGCAGTCTATGAGCCGTGCTGATCTGATATAAGTTGACATCGCTTTACTCTCCTATATTATCGAATCTTCTTGCGTTTGAACGCAGATATAATAATGATGATGATTGTGATTACATACGGCGTCATATCGACGAGCTGAGAAGGGAATCCGACTCCCTGCAGCTGTATGGCTGCGCTGCTGGTAAGGCCGAATATAAGCCCGGCCAGTGCGGTAACCAGAACATTTGCATTACTGAACCCAACGGCGGCAACCGCAATATAGCCTCGGCCGGAGGTCATATTTTCAGTAAACATGGATAGATTGCCGATGGAAAGAAAGGCGCCTGCGAGCCCGCAAAGCGCACCTACTATAAACTCCGCAAGATAACGGTAGCTGTCCGTGCGCAGGCCGCTCACCTCCAGCATACGAGGATTTTCACCCAGCGCACGCAATCTGAATCCGAGTGGAGTCTTGTACATCATAAAATAAATCACAACGACCAGCACCCAGGAGAGGTAAACGATAATGTTGTGCCCGCTCAGGCAGCGAAGAACAGGGATATCCTTCAAAATCGGGATCGCAATCTTACCAAGAGACGGAGTAGCGGGATTATAAAAGGAACCTGCGCCGCCGAAAACCGGTTCCAGCAGCCATCCGGTCAGCGCGACAGCCAGCATGTTAAAACCAAATCCCAGAATGATCTCATCGCCCCTGAATTTCACCAAGAATAGCCCGTACAAAAGCGCGATCAGAACGGAAGCGGCTACGGCAAAGAGCAGCCCTGCGGCTACGCTGTTCATATAATAAGCGCCGACTACGCCAAAAAAGGCGCCGATAAGCATAAACCCTTCCATCGCAATATTAAAGTTGCCGGATTTGGAACAGACCGCGCCGCCCAGTGCGCACAGTAATATTGGGGTTGCAAGACTGATCCCAGTTGTAAGGGTATGCTCGCTGAAAAGGATCTCCAGCATATTAGTCTCCCTCCCTCTGGCGCTTCCGAATGCGCAGCAATTCGTAAAGCCCATCGGCGGTAATGCAGATTACGATGATGCTAATCATGATGTTCATGGTGTAAACGGAAACATCCGTGGCGCGGACCATGGCGCGCGCACCGCTTTGAATGGCTCCCATAAACAAAGAGGAAAGCGCGATGCCGACCGGATTTAACCTGCCCATCAGGGCAACCATGATGCCGTTCGGGCCCATGGAGGTTGAAAAGCCGTGTATATACTGTCCGTTCACGCCCATCGTCTCCGCCGCGCCCGCAATCGCCGCGATGCCGCCGCTTATCAACAAGGCCCATAACTGTATCCTGCTGGTATTTACACCGCCGTAAACGGAGAAATCATAGGAAAGCCCCATCATCCTGTGTTCGTAGCCGCGCTTGGTGTATTTGGTAAAAATGCCGAACAGGAGTATCAGGACGATGGCGATATATAACGCGGAGTTCAGCTTATAAGGTTGAACAATCGGGTTGAGCGCCGCGGAAGCCTCGATAAAGGGCGTACGCACCTGCTGCGCTGCGCTTGTGATATCTTCAGGGCGTTGAAAATAATTGGTCACGAGAAAAGAGCACAGCAGCACCATCGCATAGCTCTGCATCCAGGTTATGATTACTTCGCTGGTGCCAAAGCGCGATTTTAGGATGGCGGGCACAGTCATCCAGATCATGCCGGCAAGAACCGCGCCAACGATGCACAGCGGTATGTGAATCACGGCGGGAAGTCCCTTTATGGTGCCGAGCAGCCCCGCTGCGAGCGCACCCGCGTAAACGCATCCCTCAAGGCCCATGTTGAATAGCCCCGCCTTAAAGGATACTGCCGCGGCTACACCTACGATGATATAAGGCACAGTCCAGCGCAGGGTGGTAAATATGCTCAGCTTGCTTCCGAAAGCGCCGGATAGCATCGCGGCATAGGCTTCAAAGGGGTTTTCTCCAACAGCCAGAATAAAAATACTGCTGATAACCAGGCCAACCGTAAACGCGACGAGCAGCCTGAGTATGGATTGCACCCAAGGTTTATTCATACGGCGTTACGCTCCTCTTCTATGGTAAGCCCGGCCATCATCAGGCCGATTTTTTCCCGTGCTTTCGGGGCTTCCGGATCTACCATGCCAATAATGCGGCCATCGAACATCACATATACAACGTTGCTCAGAGCCAGCACTTCGTCGAGGTCGGTAGAAACAAGCACCACGCCAAAGCCTTTCCTGCATTTTTCTATAAGCGTATGATGGATGAAGGACTGCGAACCGACATCCACGCCGCGCGTAGGTTCTTCGGCAAGAATCATATCCTTGGCTAGATTCAGTTCACGGGCAAGTATGCACTTTTGAATGTTGCCGCCGGACAGGTTCATAATATCGATGTCCCGCGAGGCCGCTTTGATATCAAAGTCTTTCATCAGCTTATCGGTCAGAACAGCAAGCGCTTTGGGCTTAAGAAACATGCCTTTCGCCCAAGGCTCACGGCGGTGTGCGCCCATGATCAAGTTGTCATAAATGCTGGATACGGAGCTGATACCCCGCAAGTATCGTTCGCCGGTGATATGCGCGATGCCGATTTCACGCATCTTGGCGGCGCTGTATCCCGTGATGTCTTTTCCCCTGTAGCGCACCCGTCCGCCGACGATGTCCGTATTCAAGCCGCCGAGGGTTTCCACAAGAAGCTCCTGCCCGTTGCCGCCTACGCCCGCTATGCCCACAATTTCGCCTTCATGCAGGCTGAAGGATAGATCGCTAAGTCTTTTGCCGGAAGCGGATATGCCGGTGCTCACATGCTCCAGAGAAATGATGACGGGCTTTGCCTCGCCCTCGGTGTTTTTTATTTTCCTGTCCGCGGTGTTGATGCGCCTGCCCACCATCTTTTCTGCAAGATCTTCTACAGAGGTGTCGTTTTTATCAACCGTAGCCACAACCTTGCCCTTACGCATGACCGTTACACGATCCGCAACGCTCATAACTTCCCTCAGTTTATGGGTGATAAACACAATCGTTTTGCCATCCGCCCGAAGCGCTGCAAAAGCTTTAAACAGCTCGTCGGTTTCGGAAGGCGTTAAAACCGCGGTCGGCTCGTCAAAAATGAGTATCTCCGCGCTATGGAAGAGTATTTTTAAAATCTCCACCCGCTGCTGCATGCTCAGGGGGCAATCGGCAATCTTTCTTTCAGGATCAACTTCAAATCCATATTTGTCAGCGATCTGCCTTGTGATCGCGTTTGCCTTGTTTTTATCTGTAAATATGCCGTTCTTCCGAGGCTCGCATCCGAACACAAGGTTTTCTGCCACAGTGAACGAGGGTATGAGCATAAAATGCTGATGAACCATGCCAATGCCATTTTGCATGGCGTCGCGCGGGCTTTTGAACTTGACTGGTTGCCCTTTCAAAACGATCTCACCGTCATCCGCTTGCAAAAGGCCGTATAAGATATTCATCAGCGTGCTTTTGCCGGTTCCGTTTTCGCCTACAATAGCGTGTATTTCGCCATGCTGCAGCGAAAGCGACACCCCGTCGTTCGCCCTGACGGGCGTTTCCGGGTGTGGAAAAACCTTTATAATATTTCTCAGTTCCAGTATTGTTTCCGCCACTTTAATCCGTTCCTTTCGGAATATGCCTTATGTCGGCTACAAAGCACAAGTTTGCGGCTTTGCCGGGCCCGATGGGTTCGTCCGTTCATAACCCCCTGCAAGCCATTTCAGAATCGTGAATCCGGGAAATACCATTTTTTAATGGTGACCGTCGCGGCATTTGCCACGGCGGTCACACAGGGACTGCTTCAGAA
>DATMXR010000002.1:0-2461 GCA_035561315.1 Feifaniaceae bacterium | reverse complement strand
ATTTATTTTATACATCTTAACATATTCATTGTTTACATATATCAATTTCACGGTTTTTTGCCGAAAAATTATTGGTTTTTTGTTCCGAACCATCAAATAGTATGATATAATTTGCAGGGCATAATCTGAAACGGCGTTGCCCTTTTTCGCTGTTTCGCTATGGACAAAAAGCCAGGCTTATGGAAGGAGCAAAGGTTTACTATGTCACTGATGGATGGGATCAAGGCAAAGGCAAAAAGCGCCAAAAAGCACATCGTGCTGCCTGAAGGAACGGAGGAACGCACCATACAGGCGTCCGCCATTATCGTGCGGGAGGGCATCGCGGACGTCACGCTGCTCGGAAAGGAAGACGACATCCGCGCTGCGGCGGACAAGCTTCGGGTATCGCTTGACAATGTCAACATGCTGGACCCTGAAACCTCTCCGGATCTTCCGGCCTATATCGAAACGTTCTATGAATTGCGCAAGGCCAAGGGCGTCACGCTTGAACAGGCGGGGCGCACCATGCGGGACCCGATGTTCTTTGCGGCCATGATGGTGAAGGAAAAGAAGGCGGACGGCATGGTGGCCGGCGCGCTTTGCACCACGGGGGACACGCTTCGGCCCGGGCTTCAAATCGTCAAAATGGCAAAGGGCATTTCTGTGGTATCCAGCTGCTTCATTATGGAAGTTCCGGATAAATCCTACGGTGATAACGGTATTTTAATATTTGCGGATTGCGCCGTCAACCCCAACCCCACGGCGGAACAGCTTGCGGCCATCGCCATATCCTCAGCCGCGACAGGCAAGGCGCTCTGCTCCATGGAGCCCCGCGTCGCCATGCTTTCGTTCTCCACAAAGGGGAGCGCGAAGCACGAGCTGGTGGACAAGGTTGCAGAAGCCACCCGTCTGGTGCGCGAGCTTGCGCCCGAACTCAATGTGGACGGAGAGCTGCAGGCGGACGCCGCGCTGGTGGAAAAAGTCGGGCAGCTGAAGTCCCCCGGAAGCCCCGTCGCGGGAAAAGCGAACGTGCTCGTGTTTCCGGACCTGCAGGCGGGCAACATCGGTTACAAGCTGGTGCAGCGCCTTGCCGGGGCAGAGGCCATCGGGCCGATCTGCCAGGGCTTTGCGCGCCCCATCAACGATCTTTCCCGCGGCTGCAGCGTGGACGATATCGTAAGCGTCGTCGCGATCACGGCTGTTCAGGCGCAGGATATATAAGGAGGATTACATGAACATTCTGGTTATCAATGCAGGCAGCAGTTCCCTGAAGTATCAATTGATCGATGTGACCAATGGGAGCGTCATCGCAAAAGGGATCTGCGAGCGCATCGGCATGCCGGAGTCCAAACTGACCTACAAGCCCACCGGCGGCGAGCCCCAGGTGATCAAGAAGGATATGAAAGACCATACCGACGCCATGCAGATGGTGATGGACGCGCTGGTGGATGCGAAGACCGGCGTGCTCAAGAGCACCGGGGAAATCGCGGCGGTCGGCCACCGCCTGGTGCACGGCGGCGAAAAATTCACGAAGCCCGCGTTAATCACCGATGAGATGCTCGGCGTGCTCGAAGAGCTGACCGAGCTTGCGCCGCTTCATAACCCGGCGAACCTGATGGGGATACGGGCCTGCAAGGCGCTCATGAGGGATACCCCCATGGTCGGCGTGTTCGACACCTCTTTCCACCAGACCATGCCGGAAAAGGCGTATCTCTACGGCCTGCCCTACGAGGCTTACCAGGACATGAAGATCCGCCGCTACGGCTTCCACGGCACCTCTCACAAGTATGTGGCTGAGCGCGCCATTGAAAAACTGGGCAAGCCAACTGAAGAAACCAAGATCATCACCTGCCACCTGGGCAACGGTTCGAGCATCGCGGCGGTAAAGGGGGGCAAGAGCGTGGATACCTCCATGGGCTTCACGCCGCTCGAGGGCGTCCCCATGGGCACCCGCTGCGGCGATATCGACCCCGCCATCGTGCTCTATCTGATGGAGCAGAAGGGCTGGGACGCCGCGAAAATCAACGCCTACCTCAACAAGGAAAGCGGCATGCAGGGCCTTTCGGGCGTGTCTTCGGATTTCAGGGATCTCTGGGACGCGGAAGAGGCCGGAAACGCGCGCGCAAAGGCGGCGCTTGAAGTGTTCTGCTACAAGGTGAAGAAATACATCGGCGCGTATGCCGCGGCGATGAACGGCGTGGACGCCATCGTGTTTACCGCGGGCGTGGGCGAAAACGACCGGCCGGTGCGCGAGTGGGTGCTTTCGGATATGGAATATCTGGGCGTCGAACTCGACAAAGAAGTCAACAACACCATCCCGCGCGGCCATGAAGGCGAATTGTCCAAGCCCACGAGCCGCGTCAAGGTATACCTCATCCCCACGGACGAGGAAATGGCGATCGCGCGCGAAACCGCTTTGATCGCAAATATCCGCTGATTGGGTTTTATACTATTCTTGGATTATAATTTTGTGCTATAATGG
>DATMXR010000001.1:0-2805 GCA_035561315.1 Feifaniaceae bacterium | reverse complement strand
GTCCTTCCTCACCGCCGCCGTGCAGAATATGAAAAAGATCGCCATGCTCTGCTGGCACTCTTTTGCTCGATTTTTATCCGCTCTCCTCATGTATATCAAAAACCCATGCTCTGCTTGAAACATGGGCTTTGTTGATTGCATCTATCTGGTCATCACAGCTCCAATTCCATAAACCCCACCAAGAACGGCAGGTGCGGGAACTGCCTCGTTCCGGTGGATGCGAAGCCGTACCTTTCATACCAGTTTTTCAGCACGGCATGCTCTTCCATGATGCCTATGGAGATTTTATTCGCGCCCATGGACGCGGCCTCCGTTTTGGCAAAGTCCAAAAGCCGCGTGCCGTAGCCCGAATGCCGGTGGGGAGGGGGCACGCAAAGCTTTTCGAGCGTAAAGAGCCCGTTCTCCTTCTCCTTCAACTCCATAAAGCCGCATAAGTTCCCCTCGCGGTACAGGCCGTACATTTTGGCGTTGCCCTCCCAATCTCCAGCCAGGCGCTCCGTTTCGAGAAACGCGCCGTTGGAGGGGCAGTTTTCCTTCGTCAGGCCGAACTCCTCCGCCACAGTCGAGAAGCTTTGCCGGATAAGCTCCGCGCAATGCTCCAGTTCTTCCCGCCGCACGGGCCGTATAAAAACCGCGTCCATTTTACTCTCCTCCCCAAAACAGCAGAATACCCCGGCCGGGTCGTTGGAGTATTATTCGGCGTTTGCCGCCGTTTTCCTGCCGCAATGCGGAACATTCATGATTTTACAGGCGTCCGTGGGTTGACAAGCGCGAAGGGTAAGACGGATACTAAATGGTAGGCCCATGGGCCAATCCAAGCTTACGGTGGTACGATGCGGAATAAGAACGGCGCGGGACAAAACGGCGGGGAAGGATTCCTTGCATTGCCGATTGCGGCCCCGCTGATAAACTGGTATCAAAACAACGCCCGCAGCCTGCCCTGGCGGGAAAATGCGGATGCTTACCGCGTATGGGTCAGCGAGATCATGCTCCAGCAGACGCGGGTGGAGGCCGTCAAGCCCTATTACGCGCGCTTTCTTCTAGCCCTGCCGGATATCGGGGCGCTGAGCCGCGTGGAGGACGACGCGCTCTACAAGCTCTGGGAGGGCCTGGGGTATTACAGCCGCGCGCGCAATCTCAAGCGGGCGGCCATGGAGGCAATGGACCGGCACGGCGGGACGCTGCCAAAAAGCTATGAGGCGCTCTTAAAACTCCCCGGCATAGGGCCGTATACGGCGGGGGCCATCGCCTCCATCGCGTACGGCATACCCGTTCCGGCGGTGGACGGCAACGTGCTGCGCGTGCTGGCGCGGCTGAGCGACTGCGCGCTGGACATAGCGCGGCCGGATACCCGCCGCCTGGCGGAAGAAGCGGTCAAACAAATGCTGCCCCGGGACGACCCCGGCACGTTCAACCAGGCGCTCATGGAACTGGGCGCGTGCGTCTGCCTGCCCAGCGGGGAACCGAAATGCGGCGACTGCCCGCTCAGAACTGTTTGCAGGGGGCGTGCTTCCGGCCGGGCCGCCGGATTGCCGGTAAAGCAAAAGAAAGCGCCGCGCCGGAAGGAGCAGTATACGGTGTTTGTGCTCCGGCAGGGCGGCAGCTTTGCCGTGCGCAGGCGGCAGGACGCCGGGCTCCTTTCCGGGCTGTGGGAGCTTCCCAATTGCCCGGGGAATAGGGAGGAAAATGATATTGCCGCACAGCTTGCGCTCTGGGGCGCCGTCCCCACCGGGGAGATCAGGCGGTACTCCAAGCGGCACATATTCACCCATGTGGAATGGGATATGCGCGTGTACGCGCTGCCCGTTGATCTCCCCGCGCTCCCCGAAGGCTGGGAATGGGCGGAAGAGGAAAGCGCGCACGCGCTGCCCGCGGCGTTTCGCATCTGCCTCACAAGTTGACTTTGCGGGGCGCGGGGGGATATAATTACCAAAGTTGCTGCAAGACAGCTGATTTCGGGTATAAATGAAATACAAGCAATCGGCCGGAGCGCCGGATACAGAGGAAGACATGGAACTTACAAACATCACCAATGAGGTGCGCGACGCCTTAAATGACCTGTTCGCGGCGGCAGAACTCAACGAGGGAGACCTTTTTGTAATCGGCTGTTCCACCAGCGAGGTGGGCGGGCATATGATCGGCTCGCAGTCGAGTGCGGAGGTCGCGTCCGCCATCATGGACGCCGTGCTGCCCGAAATCAGGGCGCGGGGGCTGTACCTCGCCGTCCAGTGCTGCGAGCATTTAAACCGCGCCCTTGTGGTGGAACGGGAGGCCATGGCAAAGTATGATCTCACGCATGTCTGGGTGCGGCCCTGGCTGCACGCGGGCGGCGCGTTTGCCGTGGAGGCGCTTAAACGGTTTTCCGACCCCGTCGTGGTGGAGGATATCAAGGGCCGCGCCAGCGCGGGCATGGATATCGGCGGGACGCTCATCGGCATGCATCTTCACCCGGTCGCGGTGCCGGTGCACACCCGGCACAGGCGCGTGGGCGAGGCGGTTTTGATTATGGCGCGCACAAGGCCCAAGTACATCGGCGGGCCCCGCGCGCAGTATGACGAAGGCCGCTGAGGGCCCGCGGACGAGCAAAATAATGGGGGATGTCACAGCGAAAAGTGACATCCCCCCATTTTTTTTCGATTGCCGTAAGAGCATTATTCGGCTCCCTCTGACGAGGGAACTGTCGGCTGAAAGCCGACTGAGGGAGAGAAATATCCGGCTTTATTCCTTCCTCGACCATTCTGGAAGGACATTATTTTGTTAAAAAATTATCGATAAATGATTGACAATCGGATGGATATGTCATAG